>JAPOVY010000101.1 GCA_026707905.1 Gammaproteobacteria bacterium
CAACCCGTGATATGTCCACGAAAATATGCACGCTACGACCCTCTCGAACGCGGAAAAACTGAGATTAAAACGTGACGGATTTGTAATCCTTGAAAACGTCATTCCATGCGACGTGATCTCACGCGCGAAGGAACTGATCAACCACGATCCGACTCGTATAGTCCACGGCGATGTTCCCGATATCAACAATCTCTACAACGAGTCTGCACTCCGTTTGATCATGCTAGAAGCGATGGGACCGCATACTGCGCCGATCAATGCTCAAGTAGCAGTGACACTCCCACAGTTCGCTGACGCGGTCGTGCGCAGACCCGCTTCAGCGGTATATCATCCACAAGCGCACGTTGATGGTGGTTGGGCTGGACAGTGTCCGATGTCGCGATCCGAGATTTTGGCATCCGGGGCAACGCTGGAAACGTGGGGAAGCGATGGCGACCCCCAATCCATGGGACCGGCAGGCCATGCACCACTATGGCAAGACCGCGAACGCACTGTCGCGATTGGCAGTTATACGGCGCTCGTTGGCGTATGTTTGAACGACCAACGGATACCTGGCAAGGGACAGTTTTCTGTACGGCGCAGTGCACACGAAGCTGTCGAAGCCTTCTTCCGACACCAACGTGAGCTAGGCGGACCCATCGGCGGCGGTGGACCGGATTGGCCCCGATTACAACCCATGGGAGCAGACGGCGCATTTGCAGGGATCATGCCTCAGAAAATGGTTGATTCCTACCCAGAAACACGGTTCGAAGCCGATGATTGGGCTTGGCCTGAGTTGACACCTACATTGATGAATGAAGGTGATGCCGTCATTGCTCTACATTCTCTCCCTCATACCGCAACCCCGAACTTGAGCGACGACCCGCGCATGAACGTGTTCTTCCGCATCCGCCGTTTCAGAGAGGAGAACCCTTATGAAGGGGATCCTCGGGTTGGTTGGGGTGTATCTGATCATCCTGATCGCCAGTTAAGCGGCGAGTTCCTCGACTATCCCGATTCCTACGACCCGTTCAAGACGTCTGTCGACAAGATGTGCGATCACTGGAGCGAATGGGATGGCATGCAACGGTTAGACGCCGAAACGTGATCCGCGAGTTCTCGTTTCCTACGTTGAACTCGAGAACTTTTTGACACTTCTCAAGCCGACCCATCCAAATCTCCACTTAGTCAACGAGTAATTTCATGCTAAGACGGTCAGCGTGGATTGTCGGCGCTTTGGCATTTCTTATCACGTTGATAGTGATCGCGCCCGCTGCCCTAATCCCACAGTTCCTTGACATCCCACACGTAAGGATCGAACGAACAAAAGGTACTCTATGGCATGGAAATGCTGAGACGCTTTTCAATACACAGCTCGTCGGCACGCTAGCGTGGCGAGTCAGGCCTCTGGACCTGGTTAAGGGATCCTTGACAGTCGATCTCACGCTTGAACAAGATGGCTTGTCGCTCCGCGGCGTGAGTATGTCTGGATTCAGCGATCATGAGGTCTTCGTTTCTGGCATCGTCGAGAGCCGATTACTAAATGCATATACAGTTAATTACGACATTCAGCTATCAGGAGAACTCTCATTCGATGATGTCAAATTAAGACTAAAAGATGGGAATCTAGTAGAACCTGTAGAGGGGGATCTGACCTGGAATGGCGGACCCGTTCGTTTTAAGCTGGCTAACGTTATGCATGAAGTTACCTTAGAGCCGGTGCTTGGTACGCTTTCTCTGGATGAGCATTTCATCCAGATGGACGTCCAACGACAACGATCGGCTGAGTCCGTATTACTGTTTCGATTTGACCTCACGAGCGGTTGGTTGCATCTTCGAGCTTTGCCAGCATTCCTAGAATTTGCGAAAGTACCTTCGAATTACCTGATGCAGGACGCTGACTTCCTTTTTGAAGTGTCGCAGAAGATCCTCTGAACAATGAGGAACGTCGGGTTTGTGACGCGATTCACTAGTACTGGGCTGATTTCGACGCTAGCTTGGATCATTCGTCTAGCTTGCATCGCTGCCGTGCTGCTTGTTGCGGCAGATGCAATTTGGTACTTTGTTGTAGGTCCAACGGACCGGAACGACGTATCGACGTTCACCCAGAGTGATAACTCGCAAGTTCGAAAGGTAAATACAGCACGAATTCTCGCCACCGAATTGTTCGGTTCCAGCGATCTGGCGCAAGAACTATCGTCTCTAGAGAATCTTCAAGAAACCACACTTAATCTGACCCTTGAAGGCACGTTTGTTGCGAGCGACGATCGATCTCATTCAACCGCTTATATCTCCAACCGCGATAGTCGCGGAACGGCTCGAGAATACCGAGTTGGCGATACCGTAGCGAGTTTCGCGGAGATCGCAGAAATCCATCCGCGTTTCGTTGTTATTTCACGTGCTGGTGAGCACGAATTGCTGACGTTCGAAATTGACCGGGTTTTCTCGGAACCACCTCGACGCATGACCAGCAAATCCAGTACAGGAACTCAACAGTCGAACAATCCCGTTCAAGCGCCACTGATGCAAACGCCGCGTATTCGTGAACTCGACCCAAAACGCCTTCAGGAAGTAACGATCGACGAACTTAAAACGCTTGGATTAACTGAAATCCAGACTGGCGAAGGGTCAATGCTTGCGATTGCTGATTCGACTGGGTCGTCACCGCTCGCCCGTCTCGGTATGCAACCTGGCGACGTAGTCCTTACAGTAAACGGTCATTCACTCGACGAACTACGTAGTGACGAAAAACTCATTGAGCAAGTACGTGACTCAAGTACAGCGCGCCTGGGAATCAAACGCGCGAACCGCACGTTCTACCTAACGGTTCCGATTCAATGAATCGCCTGTGGGGGTCCATTAGCCATGCACTGCCTTACCTTGTGGTATTCATGTGCTGTAGCGAAGTACGTGCACAGAACGGCCCTTGGAAAATCAACGTTAAAGACGTCGAGATTGCCAGTTTCATCGAGGAAGTAGCCACGATTACCGGTAAGACGTTCGTCGTCGACCCGCGCGTAAAAGGTACGGCATCGATTATCAGTGATACCGAGTTATCGCAAGACGGTGTCTATGAGCTTTTACTGAGCGTGCTGAAAATTCAGGAATTCAGCGTCATTGAGAGCGGCAACCTCGTTGAAGTTATCCAGTCGTCGCGAGCCCGGACATTAGGCGGTGCGAAGGTTGACATCGATGATGAGGAAAGCGGCGATCTATGGGTGACCCATGTGCTTGACGCAGGTCATCTTGATCCTGCCGAAATTGTCAAATCACTTCGGCAGCTCGCGCCTCAGCATGCTCAATTTTCTGCTATCGCGGAAAGTAACGCCGTACTGATTTCGGACAGGAAGAACAATGTTGACGCGATGTTGCGTGTTGTCGAACAACTCAAGAGCGCGGCTGTCCAGAAAACTGTCGTCGTAAGCCTTGAGCACACACTTAATACGGAAGTTGTTGAATTGCTCGATACGCTTCTCGATGACGGTGAAACGTTGAACATCATCGGCAACAATCGAAATAACACGCTGTTGTTACGTGGTAGCGAGTCTGCATTAATGGACGCGCTTCAGGCAATCGACCTGATCGATCAACCAAGTGAAAACGAACTCAATACGCGAGTCTTCAGACTTGGTCAGAGCGTAGCCACAGACGTTGCGAAAATCGTTGGTGAAATTGTGGTCGAAGAATCAAGATCCTCGGACAGTGCAGCCGTTGGCGACCACATAACTCGAATTGTTGCTGACGAATCACTGAACGCCGTTGTCGTTAAGGCAAATCCTGCCAATATGCAACGGATCGCCGCCTTGATTGAAGAACTCGATCAACGACGAGCACAAGTACTCATCGAAGCAGCGATCGTTGAAGTGGATCTTTCGGATGTATCCAGTTCGGGTGTCGAATTTGCCGCCGCCGATGAAGATGGTGATACGGTTCCTGCGTTTTCGACATCTCTAAACGGTGTGCTTTCGGCTCTTATGACACGATTGGGTGTTACTAACACGACTGAAGGCGTCAATCCGGTAGAGGTAATCGGCGCGCTTAGCTCCCCCACAATCGCAATCTCCCAACTAGATCCAGATGGATTTTCGTTCGGTGCGATCATCAATGCGCTGGCGACAACAACTTACGCGAATCTGTTATCGACGCCGAGTGTAGTGGCTTTGAATAACGAGGAAAGCAGGATTTTCGTCGGGCAAAACGTGCCGTTTCGTTCAGGCAATCTGATATTTCCCAACGAACAGAGTCTTACAGGCATAAGACCAACGAGTCGAAACGACATCGGAACAGAACTTTCGGTTACCCCATCAATCCACGAGGATCTCTCAGTTCGAATGGAAATCAAAGCGATCATTGA
Source organism: Gammaproteobacteria bacterium (assembly GCA_026707905.1). Classification (GTDB taxonomy): domain Bacteria; phylum Pseudomonadota; class Gammaproteobacteria; order Pseudomonadales; family Azotimanducaceae; genus Bin55. The sequence goes on from JAPOVY010000101.1 coordinate 4,334, forward strand.
CGCGATCCAAGATACGGGCATCAGCATCGGCGATGCGGGATTAGCGGATATCGTTACGAATAAACGAGAACTCACAACTTTCGTCGTCGCTGAAAATAAGCAAACGATCGTACTAGGCGGGTTGATTCGAACAGAAGATCGAGTTACCGAGAGGCGAGTACCGGTTCTAGGTAACGTCCCGTTGCTTGGACGTCTATTCCGCTCTGAAAATCAGACCAACGGTCGTACGATGCTGCTCATTTTCTTGCGACCGACCGTGATGTCGGATGCAGAGGACACACAATCTGTAACGGCTCGAAAGTTCCAAGAATATTGGGAGGTCACCATAGACGGGAAAGAACAAGCCCAACCCGCCATCGATGACCTGTTCAAGGGCGATAAGAACTGACAGCTTGGGGGTTTTTCAAGCGGCTTAGCTACAGATTACTCCGTAGCATCTTGCGAATTGCTATACGACCGGTCATCAGCGGGTCCGTAGATAGTCCATCGGATCAGCTGGTCTATGTTCTCGAGAGACGCTCGTTATTTGATTTGATCGTACTCGATCTGGTCGCTACGCAGCTCGGCATTGAGAATCCTCTCATTGCTTACGAAGACCTCAATGAACAAAGACGGTTCTTTTTTCTCAATCGGGCTGTCGGCGCACGCGGTAAAGTAACGATGTACCGTTTCTCAGAACGGATGCAACGGATTCAGACACGTCTGACTTTAGAAGAGCCGCCACCCGTGATGTTGTTACCTATCAGTATCTACTGGGGTCGCACAAATGAGAAAGAAGGTTCGATCGCACGTCGCGTTGTATCGGAAGAATGGCGTACGTCAAGTGGTTTGCGTCGACTTCTTGGTGTTCTTTTTGCGCGGTCTGACGTACTCGTAGCCATTCACCCAGCCATCGATTGGCGAGCTGCAACGATTGCAAATCGTTCCATACCACTGAATCTTCGTCATATCGCGCGGATTCTGAGAACCACATTCAAGGCTGCGCGTGTTGCGGCGCTTGGACCAGCGCTAGTCTCGCGGCGATCACTCGTACGAGAGCTCGCATCTCAGGGACAGTCTGATCCGAAGCTGATCGTCGAGCGCCGCCGGGCGGCAAATCAACTGGTTTCGAATATGTCTTATCCCGCGATGCGCGTACTCAAGCGCGTACTCGACATATTCTGGCGACGGGTATATGACCGGATTGAGTTACTAAATGTACAACGCACGTTCGATATAGCCGCCACACACACCATCGTGTATGTTCCTAACCATCGATCTCATGTCGACTACTTGATCCTCAGTTACATGCTGTTTACAAAGGGCATCGCAATCCCCTATATCGCGGCTGGCGACAACCTGAACCTTCCTGTTATTGGAGGTCTCTTGAGACGGTGCGGCGCCTTCTTTATGAGACGAAGCTATCGCGATGATCCAGCGTATCGCACATTGCTAGCAGACTACTTGACGTTCCTCTTAAAAAATGACCACTCGCTCGAGTTTTTCATCGAAGGAACCCGTAGTAGACCGGGTTGGATGCTTGAACCTCGACTTGGGTTACTCCGCATGATCATGGAGCTGCAACATCAAGAGCCGAGTAGGCCTGTCGCGTTCGTACCTGTCTACATTGCATACGAGCGACTAATCGAGAGCGAAAGCTACCGAGCAGAGTTACTTGGTGCTTCGAAGCGAAGCGAGAACTTAAGGGACGCGTTTAGCGCGATTAAGTTGCTCCGTCAGCATCTGGGCACAATCCAAGTTTCGCTTGGTAAACCTCTTGAGCTCAGCAAGCTGGTCAAAGAGGTCAACACCGATTCAAATGCTGTTCAACTGGTTGCATCCCGAGTCGCATACGCGATCAATGACAGTGCCATACTCAGTCCGAGCAACCTTGTCGCCTCAGCGATATTTAGTTTTGGTACTAGCTCCATTTCCGCTCAGCAACTTGCTGATCGAATCGACTTCCTGCGAGGCTTAGTTCGTGTTGAGTCGCTAAAACATGACTTCACGGTCGCGGCGGAAGGGGCGAGTGATCTCTTAAACCATGTAGATGAACTCGGCATGTTCGAACGCGACGACGAGGATATCCATATCACAAACGAAATACTCGCCAACCTCGCGTGGTTCCGTAATAACACGTTACATACGTTAGCGACCCCTGCCATCGTTGCTGTGGTCTTACTGAATCAACACGAACCAACAACGAAGCTAGAAATCGTTCGGCAAGTAGCGGGATTACTACCGCATGTCGCGGCGGTCCTTAAATTCTCTAACGACCTTAGATCGGTCAAACGTTGGTTGACACATTTCAGAAACGCAAGCTTGGTTAGCGAAGACGAACAAGGACAAGTGTCGATATCAGAACCATCCTCTCGAATCGATTCCGATCTACAAGGGCTCGGAAACCTCATCATGCCGGTCCTCGAGTGCATGTACGTATTGATTACGTACGTAATCGTGCGCAAACCTCACACCCTAACACGTGAAGAATTGGTTGACCAATCACTCACACTGATACATCAGATAGCCGACGATCAACAGAAAGACGCGATGCTAGGCTTCGACAATCGATTCTTCGAATCATTCCTTGAACAATTAATCAAGTCGAATTTGCTACTACTGAACCCCGAGGAAAAGCTAGAACCGTCACCGACGTTAATCGTTATTCAACGTCGATCTACTGTAGGTGTTGTCAGCACGTTTCAACATCGAATACAGCGTTATATTGAGGCTGCTCGGTAGACATCGAAACGAACGGTTTTGCCGTCGATCGACCAAGCTGGGAGGTCACGCGCTGGCGGCTGGTTGCGCCTCCGCTTCACGACAACCCGATCTTTAGTAGCTTCAAGCGCCGTATCAAGTGCTTCCTCAATATCGCAAACTGCAGCTAACTCACCGAGGATTTGTAAGGATTTTGAAGGCCGAGCACCCTTCGGATGGGGTGGAAACATATCGTCCAGATAAATCACGTCAAATTCGTGACGACCAAGTCTCATAAATTCGATCACATCCCCGCAAAAAAAACGCGTCTTTGGAGCGATGTTCAACGCCCTCGCGCGATTTAGTGTCGCTATCTCCGGTATCACCTCACAACACACCACCCGACATCCGTAGGCCGCCAACGTTATACCGTCGGTCCCCCAACCGCTCAGTGCGTCCAGAATTCGAGGTGTCCGAGCCACAGAGCACGCTTTCGCCAAACCGCTACGCGCGAATCCTTTAAGTCTTCGTTCTATCTCGCTCTCACTGAGCGCGAAACGTAGACCATCCTGTCCCACGAGCTCAAGTCGACCATTCGTGACGACCAAATGCGGTTTGCCGGGCACTCTCTCACTCGATTCGAGCTTAACGTCCAGTGCTTTTGCGAGCGAAATGGATTGCGTGTCGGAAACGTTGCCATAAATTACAAATTCCGAACTTAGCTCGTTGGTTGCCATGGATGATCGCCTTCAACGTAGATTGGTAACGCATTTACAGGCGATTGCCATTCATCTCTGTTCTGCGAAGCGAGCAGTAACACATCGAATGCGCTAAGTGGTACTTGCGAGTCGTGGAAAACCGGGTGTTGACTTTCAAACTCATCCAGCTTGACCAACCGATCTGTTACAACAAATCTACACTGCTCGCCGTCGTGGTGTAACCGGGCTTGATAGACTAGATCGCGACGAGAGGTCCGCTGCACCGTAAATTCATCGCGCGCCAATCCCGTTCGATAGAGTCCTTCACCCATGCTGAGACTCGTTGAGGCGCGATAGATTTCCGCATTGGTTCCAGTGGCGATTCCTTGCGCGACCGCGGCGCCGAGTCGTACGCCGGTGAATGAGCCTGGACCCGCAGAAAACGCGACGCAAGCGATGTCTTGGCGCCTAATGTCTAAACTTGCGCAGGCAGAGTCCACCATCGGCAATATCCGCTTGTTGTGCTGTCTCGGAGCACTGTGTGACTCAACTACAAAATCCTCAACCGTACCCAACGCTACTGCACATACATCAGAGGTCGTTTCGAGCGCGAGAATGACAGACATGACTGAAATGCTAAGCATCGACGACGCGGTTACTCGTCTCGCTTCCTCGATCCAGACAGTCGATGAAACCGAAACGGTTTCCATCTCGGAAGCGAATCAACGTGTACTCGCTATCGACGTGATCGCTCCTATCTCACTACCACCGTTTACGAGCTCGGCAATGGACGGCTACGCGATCAAGACATCAGATGAAGACAGAATTGGGTCGAGTTTTCGAGTCGTTGGCACGAGTTTGGCAGGTTCGCCATACCAAGATGACGAAGCAATCGACCAAACTGCGGTGCGGATATTCACGGGTGCGGTCGTCCCAGATTGGGCGGACACCGTCGTGCTTCAAGAAGATGTTGATCGGAAAGCGGAAACGATCACCCTAAAGGAGACACCAACGCCCGGGGACAACATACGACTGATCGGACACGACGTTCAGAAAGATGATCTTCTGCTCGCTAAAGGCACAAGACTTGGTGCGTTCGAGGTCAGCTGGTTAGCAGCGTGCGGCGTTGCTTCCGTGAACGTAATTCGTCGAATACGCGTCGCGATATTCTCAACTGGCGACGAATTGCAGGATCCTGGACAACCCCTGTCCGAAGGACAGATTTATGACTCGAATCGAACTGCTTTAAAAGAGCTACTCCAAGAAAAACCTGTTGACATTGCAGACATGGGTCGATTACCGGACGATCCTGTTGTTATCGAGGAAGCGATTGCTGAGACGTCCGAAAAGGTAGACCTCATCGTGACCAGCGGCGGAGTATCAGTAGGCGATGCGGATTACGTGCGCCTTGTCATTGAAAAACTCGGTGAATTGACGTTTTGGAACGTTGCCCTTAAACCTGGGAAGCCTATCGCGGTCGGGCAGATCGAAAACGCTCTATTTCTCGGTTTACCTGGAAATCCCGTTTCGACGATCGTGACTTACTTGCTGTTCGTCGCAAGAGCCATTGACGCGCTCAGTGGGATCGAAGCGCTCGTTCCTCTGACAGTGCCTGCAGTATTGACCTCTACGCTGCGTCATTCAAGAAGAAGACGTGAATACCAACGCGGTATCCTGTCTCGTAGTGGTAGCAACTTGCACGTACGATCGACCGGTGATCAAAGTTCCAATCGACTTGCAACGCTTGCAGCCGCTAATTGTCTGATCGTCGTACCCGAAATTGCAGATTCGGTTGACGAAGGCGAGATCGTCGATGTGCTTCTGTTACCAGAGGAAGCGTACCATGTCGTAAATAACCCGAGTGAGTCGCTATCCAGCGATATTTCGTAGGAAGTCGCGTATCGCGACACTAATTGCGTCTACACTGACGGTACCATCCGTCCTGAAGTATGTTGCTGAACTCCTTTGATAGTGATCGATCA
>JAPOVY010000121.1 GCA_026707905.1 Gammaproteobacteria bacterium
GGTCGGTCGAGAAAATCACGCCAAATCCTTTTTGCAGAAAATAGTTGACACAACTTATTTGGATGACTGATTAGGTTTTTACTATGAAATATGCATTACAGACGAGTGGTCTACTTTTTCTTACGATTGTGACAGGTTGTGCCGCTATACCGAACGAAGTCGACTTGATGGTTCAGACAGTACCATCGGGCGCAAACGTCGTGTCAACGGAAGGTTGGAGTTGCACTACGCCGTGCACCCATTCCGTCACTCGTGATTCGCAATTCATTTTAGAGGTCACACAACCCGGTTACAAGCCAGAAACCGAACAGATCCGAATTCCCGAAATTGAACGCTCGAACATGTTCCGCAATATTGGGGCCGGTGTGGGCTTTGTCGTCATGTTCGTAGGGGCGGATATCTCGAGTGATTTAGGTACTGCACTTATCGAAGCCTTCACAGGTGAAAAAGTTAGTGTTCTATCGACCGGCGAGAAAATCGGTGCTGGTCTGATCGGTGGCGGCGTCTTTGGTGGCATTGGCTACGCAATCGACCGCGCGCGAGACCAAACTAGAGCAAAGCAACCAATTGAAGTTCAGATTGAGCTGAATAACGAGGACAACTCAGAAAACTAACGCTGGTCCGCACAAATGAATGGTCCCTTATAGGATAAGCGTTAGTCGACGGATACAGTGTTCAGACGGCTCGTACCGCGAAGGGTATTCGTGCGAAATACCACCACGTTTTGGTGAAGTAGGCTAAATGGTCTCAAATCTTGAGAGTCGTTAATACCAATATATTGATAAATCAATGACTTATGCATTCTCAGATGTTGGCACGGCGTTTGTCTTGAAGTATGTATCCGGTATAACCGATAGTGACCAAATTGACCAAAATACATGGATTCGGATGGCTCAGCGGGTTGTCAAACATGATTCTTGAGTTTGTGCGACGTTTAAGTCAATTCGCCATGCGAAAGCGAACACTAACTACAACGCTCGTTGGTTTCGTCGTTGTTGGAATTGCAGGTATATGTACGGCGAGTGAGAGTGAACTGTTTGATATTTACGAAATCGATACTGGGAACGCGGAGCATCAAACTGTACTCACCGGCTCGTTTACCGATTCAGGAAAAGTTGAACTCGTCGCCATAAGCACCGACGACAAAGGAACACGTAGTGTCACGGTCTTCCGACTGGACGACGACCAATGGCAAGTCATTCGAGAGTTACCCATTGATCCGGATATTCTGTTCGTGGATAGACTAGAGGTAGCTGGACGCAATCAGATTCTCACTTATCGTCCCGGAGTTTTTAGCCGACTTGATTTGGAATCTGGGCTCGAGGAGAAGCTCGTCGCACTGCCGGTGGATTTTCGGCAAGGCGCTGATTCAGGTCTGCCGCGTCTTAACGTTGCACGTGATTTGAACGGCGATGATTTGGTCGACCTCGTCATGCCGTCGATTGAGGGATTTTGGGTATCGACGCAACTACCTGATGGGTCTTTTTCCGAAGTCGTTAAGATCGGTCCAAAGGAACCTCATGTCGACGCCAACGCCTACGGCGACGAGCGGACCTATGGCGAGGTTGGAATTGACGCGCAAACATTGCCTTGGTATCTGAGTCGTGTTCATCAATTGGACTACGATCGCGACGGACGGGTTGATCTGGTGTTTTGGAACGATCCCTACTTTGAGGTCTATCGCCAGGACAGCTCGGGTCGCTTCGTTAAGGAACCGGAAACGTTCACCGTCGAGGTGCCTTTCGATTTTGACGGTGCATATGCCCTTGCGTTTCAATTCAGCGATAGGGGTGTCGCTTCACTGTTGCTTGGTCTCGGTGGTCGCTTTGAATACACAGTCTTTCAAGGTTTCCCAGATCTGAATCGCGATGGGATTGGCGATCTCGTGACGCTTACCTTTTCGGGACGACGGATCTTCAGCTTGCGCGGACGCTACGATGTCCACTTTGGTCGGGAGACCCCAGAAGGTATTGGTTTCTCGAAGTCTCCAGACACGACAGCATGGACACCGGGTCCTGCTGGCGGTGAAGCATTCGGCTATGCGTCTCAGCGCTATATTGATATCGATTCGGACGGTACAAACGATTTAACCATGGCGTCAGTCAACACTGGTCTGGGTGGTATGACACGGGCAATGGTCGGTAACTCCATATCTATGGATGTTGCGGTGTATAGACTAGAAAACGATGCCTACCCCAAGAAACCAGACATTCGCCGGAAGATTCGAACTCCTTTTGCACCCTTCGACAAACGCGGCGTACTTTTTCCAACCATACTTTCAGGAGACGTGAACGGTGACGGACGAATGGATTTGCTTGCCGTTGAACGGTGGGACGAACTATCCATTTATCTTGGTATGAACAGTCCGCAGTTGTTGTCGAAAGAGTCTTTGGACGTAGCTGTCGAAGTGCCTGTCGACGAGCGCTTTGTTAGAGTTAGTGATCTAAATAATGACGGCCATGACGATCTTGTCATCCAGTATCCGTCTGATTCTGAGACAAATCGTGTTGCGGTGCTTCTGGCTCGTTGACGACCTTGTTTTGCGCGAATTCAAATGATCGCGTAGGATTGCGTATCTCGGTTTCTTCGGACGCGAGCCTGTCGTTTTAAGGAACGAATAGGTTGGTGACAGGATGTCCGTTATAGACCAATTTAAACGCATGTAGATTGGAAAGTTCGAGTTGAGAATCTGGCTGTTCACGTGCTGTTGTGTCGTGTTAGTCGCTGGCGCAGCAATCGTGCTCAGATTTTGGGTAGTGGGTGATTTTGACATCGCGCATGTCGTACTCTCTTTCTTCCTTGCAGTAAACCTTGTAGTTAGTTATTGGGAAATTTGTCTGCTCCTGCGCATCGACGCGATTGAAGAACGAAAGCAGCATTGGAAGACGTTCCGATTAGCAACAGGCAAGATTCCTGCGGTTGAGTTTTTGACGAAATCAGTATCGGTGGGTAGGGTTTTTTCGCCGCGTGTTTGGTCGGATTTGTGGGGTGTGTACTCGCTCTACGATTCGTCTTACACCGATAGGAAAACGTTCGGTTTTAACGCTGACATAGCGAATGGCATCGTTACACCGTTCCTCTCCGTTCTGTTACTCGGAACCATAACGATCCCATTTCTACCCGCTCGGGTCGCGGGAATCCTCGGCGTTTTGCTATTCTGGCAATGGATCTATGTGACATCTGTCTACATCACCAGTTTCTTCATAACGGGTCGCCATCGGTTGATCGATAGAAAAGAGATATTGATATACATCTGGACGCCCAATCTGTTTTGGATTCTGCTCCCAATCTTCGGTTTTTACGTTTCGGTGCGATTGATTCTGGATGGTAGCTACGTAGCATTAGGGTTTTAATTGATCGAGTCGGGCAATTTACGTACTCGTTTCCGTCCTTGGTATGCGTCTACGCGACTAGAACCTAGCTAAATCCCATGAATCTCGCTGTCGGACTCGCTGGCGTCGGCGTCGCGATCGCTGCACTTGGCAGCATTTTTACATGGATTTCTGCATCGCACCGGTTCCAGCATCTGCGGATTCGGGCATCCGCTCACGCACTCCCTCGGAAGTACGTCTCTATAACATTGAACGGTGCACTTGCTGCTGCGATGTACGCCGCCGCCGCGATGTTTGGTGGCGACGTCCTTTATCGGACGGACCTGGCTCATAGCGTGCTGCACGTTGCAGTCGACTTGCTTCTCGTGCTCCTTGTCTACGACTTCTACTACTACTTCCTACACCGTTGGTTACACACGCCAACCATGATGCGCCGCGTGCACGGCGTTCATCATCGCGTGCACTATCCTGAAGCGATGGATGGTTTGTATCTACACCCGGCCGAGACTTTCGCAGGTGTTGCGCTGTTGTTCACGGCGATGGCAGTTGTTGGACCGATCAGCGTCGCATCGTTCCTCACGGTCGCATTCGTGCACTCGATTGCCAACATTGCCACCCACACTAATCTCGTCGTACCCCATCCTGTATTCGCTTTATTCAACTACTGGGCGGTACGCCACGACTTTCATCACGGCACCCATCGCAACGCTAACTATGCGTCGATCTTCCCGTTATGGGATCGCATGTTCGGTACGTATCAATAGCTGACACTGACTCCTCAAGAACTGTACTCGTAACAGGTGGCACCGGGTTTATGGGCTCCGCTGTTGCTGCTGCATACGCACTGAGGGGTCGACATGTCCGCGTAATCGATAACCATATCGACTCGACAATGGAAGGGACTGATTTCGAGCGCGTCGATATCAACGACCGGGATGCGGTAGCACACGCGTGTCGCGATGTAGAAGCGGTCGTTCACTGCGCGTCACTTGTGCAAACCCGCAACAATGCGCGAGAAGCAGTGTGGGCAACGAACTTTGACGGTACAAAAAACGTCATCGCCGCGTGTCGTGCACACGATGTCGCACGACTCGTTTACGTCAGTTCCGCAAGCGTGGTTTACGACGGACAAGACATTGAAGATGGCGACGAGAATCTGCCTTACGCAACCTCAACTGACAGCGTCTATGTTGCGAGCAAGATTGCAGCGGAGAAAGCGGTTCTAGCCTTTGCCAACGAAGGTGCGACTCGCGCGTGCGCGTTACGGCCTCATTTAGTGTTTGGTCCGGGCGACAACCGACTTATTCCGAACTTTCTCGCACGTCGAGGTCGAATGCGCGAAATCGGCAACCGCACGTTTCTCTCTGACTTCCTTTACATTGATAACTTCGTCGATGCCGTGCAAGCCGTCGATTCGAGGATGGCTGAAGATGCTTCGATATCTGGGGAGGCGTTTTTCATCACGAACGGAGAACCAATAGCGTTCTTTGAATTCGTAGAACGGGTGTTGGCGGCTACGGATCACCCGAAGATCGTTGGTCGAGTACCTGCCGCGGTCGCGCGCCTTGTAGCCTCGTCTGTTGAGCTGTATTACCAACTGATTTCCCGCGAAATCATCGCGGAAGATGGCATGTCCAGATTTGCGATTCGGTACCTAACGACCCACCACTACTTTAGTAATCAAAAAGCGCAGAGATTGCTCCATTGGCGTCCGCGCATACCGCTTGAAGTTGGGATCGAGCGTACAGGAGACCATTTTCAGAAATCACTGGGCGCAGCACAGAAACCGTTTGCAGAATTGAACTAAGCGGTTGAAATGGCAGCTGCTAAATTAACACTGAACCACGAGTTCTGAATTGACATTCGGCAGTTCAACTGAGGACGGGTTGGATTGAGCACAAATGAAGTGAGTCTGCGTTGAAATCGAGGAACGCGTTAGTGGAGAGTATTGGTTTGGAGAGCATGCTAATAGAGGGCGTTCTCGAATTAGTCACAGAAATGTGGTGGGTGATCCTATTAGTAGTAGGTATCGCGCTCATAGGCGCATCTGTTTCTGGGAAGAGTTTTCGTTCGGGCCGACGTGGAGGAGCTTTAAGAAATAGTGAAAGACGAACGAATGGTACGCTCATCGGAAAAGCATACGTAACTGATGGTGACGGGCTTAGAGTAGCAGGGCAAGAAGTGCGAATCTTTGGGATCGACGCACCCGAATGGGATCAGCTCGCCAAAAATCCCAGCGGCCAATGGTTCAACCATGGACGGGTCGTAAAAAGCGCACTAATAAAAGAAATTGGCGGGAAGCAAGTTCGTGTACGGGTGGAGGATAGAGATAAATTCGGACGCCTGTTAGGAACTGTTATTTTTCAAGGTAGGGACATAGGTGAATGGAAGGTGTGGCAAGGGCACGCAATTGCCGCGTATAGTGACCGTTACAAACGAGTTGAGCGAGCGGCACGTAGGGCGCAGCGTGGGATGTGGGCAAACGAGCTCAATTTTGATCCGAGGGGTCACCGACATCGTTAGCGGTTGAGAGACGCCGAGTCTCCTGTACTTCATTCTTGGCATTGGGATTCTGCGGAAATGCCTCGAGAGATGAATTTCGCCATGATTTGGTAAAGATAGCTAGCTAACTTCCCACACCCACACACAAGCTGGACCAAAATATCAATAAATCAATGAGTTGCATACCGTTAGGTCGTGGTATACCGATTGCTCCAAATAGGAGTGTGATGCGATACTTCATGTTATGAAATCGATCGTTGCGCTTCGAAGCAAGCTCTTCACGGTTTGGGTAATAGCGCTCTTCGAGATGCGGTTTGACCTGCGTCTTCTCCGCACTTGGTTCTTTGTGGCCTTCGCACTCTTAGTCGGCGTGACGAACGCGATCGAGCAGATTAGCGTCTTCTCTCAACTTTCCGCAGTGAGTTCAGGCACGTTCATGCACTCGACGTTACTGTCACCGATCACAATATTTCCGGATTTCCAGGTCGTGATCACTTTCGGTCTCGTGTTCTTCGCGATCGAAATCGTTTCGCGAGATCGGAGTGCTCGAATGGATGAGGTTATCGGTGCGCTACCCATCAGCAATAACCAAATCGTGTTTGGTCGCGCTTTAGGTCTGTCTGCATTGTTGTTTCTGTTGTTCGCGGCGTTTCTTTGCTTGTATGTCCTCGTCGCGTTCTTGTGCGAGCTTGCGTTCCCAAATCTGGGTTTCCGACCACCCGAGCTATACAGCATGTTGGCGACGCTCTTTACGGATGCACCGCCTTATTTGTTCTTTTGGACGGCCGCGGTGATGTTTCTGACAGTCGCTGTGAGGTTTCGGGTATTGGCGGCAGTTCTAGCGATCGCATTAATGCTGCTGATGTATTGGCTCCAAAACAACGCGCCGATGTATTTGCTAAATGTCCTCGGGACCTACAGCCTAAGTACGCAACTTCCATCTGAAGTCGCGCCAATGTTCGCTTCTAATGCGATCATCTTCCATCGTATTGCTCTATTACTGCTTGCGACATCACTGTTGTTCTGGGCAGCCTACTTATTACCGCGTCTTAACACTGACCGTACGCGAAAACCGACGATATTGGCGGTATCGGTCACGGTACTTGCAGTGATTGGCTTTAGTGCGGTTCATGCTCGCGCGCTTGCACAATTGGACGTACTCGACGAATGGCGCGCCGCACATGTTCAATTCAAAGGCGATCCGCAGATCGATATTGAGTGGTTAAAAGGGCAAGTTGACATCGATCCAGGTTCAGACATCGCGATTGAGCTCACGATTGAGTTCTCACTACTTCACGAACTGTCGGAAGACGACGCATTAGTGTTCTCACTCAATCCAGGATACTTAATCAACGACCTCGTCCTGAATGGCACTTCGGTCAGATATACATTCGAGAATGGACTGCTAGTCGTGCGTGTCCCAACGCATTACACAACAGATGAGCGGTTGAGTTTGAAGGTATCGGCGCAGGGACTTCTTGATGCGCGATTTGCCTATCTAGATACGGCGATCGACCCGCTTACCACCGACGCCGTCAGTGGGTACGGACTTTTCCTTCTCGGGTCAGAAGCAGCTATCAACCATTCGGACTACGTAGCACTTCTCCCTGCGATCGCGTGGTACCCAATGGCAGGAGCCCACCTTAACCGTGAGTCAATCAGCTATCTACCACGAGACTACTTCGATCTAAAGCTTGACGTGCTGGCGTCGAAAGATTGGCACGTTGCGGGCCCGGGTAAATCAAATGTGGCATCAAGGTTTGAGCAATCATTACACACGCTCGCGCCAACGATTCCTATCCACGAAGTTGGGGTATTCGCTGCAGCGTTTGAACGACGCGCGAAGAGCATCGCTGGGATCGACTTTGAATTGCTCGTGTCGCCGAGACACACCAAGAACCTCGACATATTCGAGCCGATACTCGACGACATCGTTGCTGACATCGAAGAGCGCATTGAATTTGCGCGCGTGAAGGGTTTTGAGTTTCCGTTCGCCGCCTATACGATCGTAGAAACGCCGGTGTATCTGCGAACGTACGGCGGGGGTTGGCAGATGCCATCTATCCAATCGCTGCCCGGGGTGTTTCTACTTCGAGAAGGCATGTTTTTATTGGCGGACTTTCAATCGGCCGCAGATGCCATACAGCAAGACGCTGAATTGACGGCTGGGGAGAAGAGTCTGCGACTGTTAGCGTACATCTCGCGATATTTTGAAAACGACGTGACGGGTGGCAATATCTCGCATGCGTTCGTCGACAACTTTGTGCGATTTCAAACCGGTCCGACCGGACCTCGTGCTGAGTGGTTCGGTTTTCTCATCGACTACTTAGCCTCTGAGGTCATTTCTCAGTCATCAGGGTTCTACTCAGCACAAAACTTGAAAACGATCGGCACTTGGGTAACGGCGCGTTTAGGTTCGTGGGATATCGACGGAGAGCGCACACAGAACACGTTGAACGAGATCTACTTCAATCAATACATCGATCGGCCGGAAGTATGGGAATTCATGCTTGATCGCTCGATTAACGATGAAGCCGCGGCCGATTCACCGCGAAATCGCCTTCACGCGGGGTATCTCTATAGTCAGACCATGGGTGACCTGATACTCGATTGGTACGGACCTGAGAGAGTAGGTTTACTACTGTCCACGCTCGTCGATCGTTATCAGGGGAGCGTATACAGCTTCGAGGATTTCAACGCGCTTGCGGCGGAGCTCGGCATGCCACTTCAAGAGCGTCTTGGCGATTGGTTGAACGACATCCGCCCCGCCGGTTTTGTCGCGAGCACGTTCGACGTCGTTCGCTTACCGGATGCGCGTGATGGAAAACCGGTGTATGAACAGACCCTACACGTTCAAAACGGAGAAACGAGCGCTGGTGTGTTCCGAGTTTCTTATGAATATACCTTCGATGTATCGCCTCCCGTGTATGTCATGCAATCCACACCGCCAATCGAACTCGATGGCGGTTCGTCGGTTCAGATCGCCGTTCAGACGAACGCGCCGATCGAGACGATGTTAGTCCAGCCTTATTTCAGTCTGAACCGTACCAGGTTCGAGGTCGAATCCGCAAGCGGCGCAACCATTACAGAGGTATTGCGCGATCCCGCGCCATCGGTCCAGCCTTCCGATTGGACGTGGGACTTCAGCGACCGGATTTACGTCGACGACCTCGACCCAGGATTCTCTGTCGATCCGCTTGACACAGATTCCGCGCCTCTATTCACGATACGAATGATCACACTGAATCAGGTAGACCCAGAGTTGGTAAGCAGAGACGGGGGGCTTCGCGTCTACGACGGCTATTCGAATGGCGACACGACCGAATGGACACGTCAGGTTGTCGATAGCTCGTTCGGGATGTACCGGCGAACGCTCGTGCGAGCAGAGCACGGTTCAACGCCGCAACGCGCTCACTTTTTGACGCGTCTACCGCAAAGCGGGAGTTGGAATCTGCACTACCATCTCCCGGACATCAGCGCTCCTAGAGATAACTTACTCGATACTCGGGGCCGAGAAAGATTCACTTCGGGAGGAAGTATTTCGAGACCCAATTTGGATCTCTCAATCGCTCAAGCGGAAAACATCCGCCGCGTCCTCGCCGATGGAAATGACCTGGTAACGGGCTGGAATCGGATTGGTACTTTCGAATTCGACAGAGGTGACGTGACGGTTAGTGTTTCAACACAGACCACCAGCGGAACCGTCATCGCCGACGCGATTTACTGGGA
>JAPOVY010000069.1:0-51888 GCA_026707905.1 Gammaproteobacteria bacterium
GCCATATTCGCATGACGGATCGCGTCTGCCGAACGATCAAGTCCAGGTGATTTGCCGTACCAAAGGCTATAGACACCGTCGTACTGCTTACCTTGGAACAACCCAACCTGTTGCGAACCCCATGCCGCTGTCGCGGCAAGGTCCTCGTTAATCGCGGCGTTGAAAACGATGTTAGCGGACTTGATCTCCTCTCGAGCACGGGTTAACTCAAGATCTAAACCAGCAAGAGGTGAACCGCGATATCCTGTGACGTACCCCGCCGTATGCCGATCACTTTTCCTGTCGAGCTCGCTCTGCTCAAGTAGTAACCTAACAATGGCTTGTGTACCTGTAAGCCAAATATCCGACTCGTTGAGAGCGTATTTCTGCGACAGCGTAATCCGCTCTAAACGGGAGTTAGCGTCGCTCATAACGCGTGGTTTATCAATAGCACAGCAAGTAAATGATATTGTTTTATCGCCACACTAACTTAACTATTTTTTGGTGATTTAGGACTTATGTAGTATATTTGTCCTTTAAACAAGGTAAATATAGGATTTCGTTTTATGAGCGAGTTAGACCAGACGGACGAACGTTTGCTAGAAATCCTCCAACGCAACGCCACGATCACAATGCAGGAGCTTGGATCGATGGTCGGACTGTCACATACACCGTGCTGGCGACGTGTGCGCCGACTCGAAGAAAAAGGATATATCAGCAAGCGTGTCACCTTGCTCGATCCGGAAAAACTCGAACTCAACGTCAACGTATTCGTATTTGTCACATTAAATCGCCACCAGTCAAATGCGCTGACACGGTTCGAGAATGCTGTCAATGACATACCTGAGATTGTCGAATGCTATTCCGTGTCTGGTCAAGCGGACTTTCTTTTACGCGTTATCGTGCATGATGTGAGTGCGTATGACACGTTACTGAAGCGTACGCTCATTCACTTACCGGAGATCGGCAACCTCAATTCCACGATCGCACTTCAGCAAGTGAAGTACTCGACTGAATTACCACTGCAATCATTGTGAGTCGAGCTACATCCGAAAAATCCCAAACTGATTGTTGTTCTGACGTAGTTTCCGAGTAACTACAGTCAAAGCCATCGAAAGCGCTTGACGAGTGTCGCACGGGTCCAGGATTCCATCGTCCCACAACCTCGCGCTTGCAAAGTAAGGGTGCCCCTCAGCTTCGTACTGATCACGGATTTCATTCATGAAATACGTTTTTTCGTTTTCAGACCATTCGCCGCCGCGTGCCACAAGGCTATCCTCGCGGACGGTCGCCAACACGTGTGCCGCTTGTTCCCCGCCCATCACTGATACACGTGCATTCGGCCACGTCCACAGCATTCGTGCACCGTACGCGCGCCCGCACATCGCATAGTTTCCTGCACCAAACGAACCACCGATGATCACGGTCAGCTTAGGCACACTCGCACACGCGACTGCCGTGACCATCTTCGCGCCGTCTTTGGCAATTCCTTCGTTTTCATATTTCTGACCTACCATGAATCCACTTATGTTCTGTAGGAATAGCAGGGGCGTCCCTCGACGATCTGCTAGCTGAATGAAGTGTGCCGCCTTCAACGCCGATTCCGAGAACAAAACGCCATTGTTCGCAAGGATTGCGACAGGGAAACCATGAATTCGCGCGAAGCCACAGACTAACGTCTCACCATATAACGGTTTAAACGCGCTGAACTCCGATCCGTCGACCAAACGTGCAATCAGTTCGTGAACGTCATATGGTGTTCGATTGTTCTGAGGAAGAATGCCGTAGATTTCCGACGGATCGTAAAGCGGTTCTTGAGGTGTCGTGACGTCAACCGTACTCTCATAAGTCACGTTTGAGTCGGCGACCGCTGTGCGCGCGATTGCTAGTGCGTGTTCGTCATCGTTAGCCAAATAATCGGTTACGCCGGAATGTCGTGAATGTACCTCACCGCCGCCGAGTGATTCCGCATCAATCTCCTCGCCGGTCGCTGCTTTAACTAACGGAGGACCACCAAGGAAGATCGTTCCTTGTCCCTTCACAATGATCGCCTGGTCGCACATCGCCGGCACGTATGCGCCACCTGCGGTGCAAGATCCCATTACGACGGCGATCTGTGGGATTCCAGCAGCCGACATCGTGGCTTGGTTATAGAAGATTCTGCCGAAGTGCTGTTTGTCTGGAAATACATCGGACTGTAATGGCAAGAATGCTCCGCCAGAATCCACTAGATAGATACATGGCAATCCGTTCTCAAGCTCGATCTCCTGCGCACGCAAGTGTTTTTTTACGGTTATCGGATAGTAAGTGCCGCCTTTAACCGTCGCATCATTTGTTACGACGACACATTCTTTACCTGCTACGACACCGATGCCTGCGATCAGGCTCGCCGCAGGAACGCTATCTTCGTACACCTCATACGCCGCGAATGTTGAAAACTCTAAGAACGGAGTTCCTGGATCGAGAAGACGCTTGACACGCTCACGAGGAAGTAACTTGCCTCGACTCACGTGCCTGTTTCTTGACCGCTCGTCGCCGCCGAGTGAGATTTCCGATTGGCGAGTTTCAAGATCCTTGATGGTAGCTAGGTACGCGTCACGGTTTGCTTGAAAACCGGCATCAGATGTTCGAATGGCAGATTTGAGAATCATGGTATTTGCCTTCCGCGTTCTTCCAATTTTCTATTAAGTACTTTCAATTCATCTAGGAGTAAACAGAACGGTGTACACGGTTAATCCACGCCAAGTGAGCGAGGATTTAAACACCTTCGTCAGCTCGACGAAACCGAGAGCTCAAAATATGCAGTGCGAAAGTTAATAAACCCAATGAACATTCCCGCCTATACGCCTGTTCTCGTGGGCGTGGGTCAAGTACTCAACCGTATCCAGGACTTGAGTGAAGCACTCGAACCGCTAGAGATGATGTGGCAAGCCATTCAACTTGCTGAAGAGGACGCCGAAGCTGGAAGGTTCTTGAGCGACGTGCAATCGGTGCGTGTGGTTCGAGGTATGTGGAGTTACCAGAATCCCGCAAAGTTAATCGGCGAACGTCTAGGCGCAGTCAACTTCGAGACCGTCGGTACCTTAATCGGAGGCAACCAGAACCAGGCAGTCATCAACACCACTGCATGCGAGATCCGCGATGGCAAACTTGATCTGGTATTAATCACTGGCGCTGAGAATGGAAATAGTTCGACCAAAGCCCGGAAGCAGCGCGTCCTACTGCAACAAACGGACGCACCAGGAAACTACGACCGGATCATTGGGGCAGAACAACAACCAGAACACCACGAATACGAAGTCGCGAAAGGGATTCAACGTGCGATTCAGGTCTATCCAATGTACGACAATCGCATCCGCTTCACTCGCGGCGAAACGATCGCTGAGCACATAGATCGAGTCTCTGGGTTGTGGTCCCGATTTAACGACGTCGGTTTGCGGAACCCTAACGCGTGGGTTCAAACAAACATGACGGCCGAAGAGATACGAACGCCGAGCGAGAGCAATCGGCCAATTAGCTTCCCTTACACCAAATTCATGAATGCGAACATGTCGGTCAATATGGGCGCGGCGTTGGTCATGATGTCGACAAAACGAGCCAAAGCGATTGGGATTCCAGAAGCCAAGTGGGTCTATCCTCTTGCTGGTGTGAAAGGCTACGACCACTTCTCGGCGTCCGTTCGAGACGAATTTGATGCATCGCCGGGCATTCGCGCCGTCGCGGCATGTCTGCTTGAACACTCTGAAGTATCCGCTGACAAGCTGGACTACGTCGACCTATACAGCTGTTTCCCGTCAGCAGTTCAGGTCGCGGCTAAGGAGTATGGCTTGTCAGAAGAACGCGACTTGACCGTAACGGGTGGATTGACGTTTGGCGGCGGACCGTTGAACAACTACGTCATGCATAGCATCGCGCGCACCGTTGAACTGTTGCGTGATCATCCAGGTGGCAAAGCGCTCGTCACTGCGAACGGTGGCAACATCTACAAGCAAGTACATGGAACATACGGAAAGGAACCCCCTAATCGGCCGTTCGTTGCGGACGACGTGCAATCGC
This sequence comes from Gammaproteobacteria bacterium, assembly GCA_026707905.1. Taxonomy (GTDB): domain Bacteria; phylum Pseudomonadota; class Gammaproteobacteria; order Pseudomonadales; family Azotimanducaceae; genus Bin55. The sequence continues at coordinate 4,036 of JAPOVY010000069.1, forward strand.
AGATCGACGCTCTTCCCTCACGAGAGTGTCTCAGTAGCTACGATGGACCGGCGAACGTCGAGTCGTACACTGTGATGTATAACGGCTTCCAGCCTTCGATAGGACACGTTGCCTGTCGGACGACGGACGATAAACGCACCTGGGTCAATACGACGGATCCCGAACTCGTTCAGGCAATGACGCAAGAGGAATTCTGTGGTCGTTCTGTCTACGTGAAAGACGGTGAAGAACTCAACATTTTGACTTAAATGTTGCGCTCGGTACCAAACGTCAGATTCAACCTCGGTTATCGCCATTCGTTGCCAATGGACCTAATCATTGATAAACGTGCATCTCGAAACACGCTTGTTGGTATTAGTAAACATCACGAAAGAGCGATCAACAATCAAGCTACGGGGTCGCCCAGTAAACCCGAAAATGCTCACATCAAGGTGTCCGCACTTCAGCGGATATGAGAGGAAAATCATGCAAATCCGAACTTGGCTAATCGCCATATGGACGCTCGCAGCCGTTGCAGCTGTTGGCGCAGAAATCCCAATCGCAGAAGCTGAGACTGTCGGCATGTCGTCGGATCGACTACTCCGGATCGACACTGCAATGCATCGACACATTGAAGCTGGCAATATCCAAGGTGCGGTGACTGCAGTTGCGAGGCGTGGCAGGGTCGTTCACTTTAAAGCGTACGGCATGATGAACGTCGAAGCGGAAACACCTATGTCAAGAGACGCGATCTTCATCATGATGTCGTCAACAAAGCCCGTCTTGGGTGTCGCTGCAATGATGATGATCGAGGAAGGGTTGATACGCCCGAACGATCCGGTTACTGACTATATCCCGGAATTTGCCGAGATGGAGGTCGCCGTACTAAAAGAACCTGCAGACGAAGACATCAGTCCTTTCTTCTTCGACCGACAAAACCCACCCGAACATAGATTGGTCCCAGCAGAGACTCCTATCACCATAGAACACCTGTTGACTCACACATCCGGACTCGCGAGTGGCGGTTTAGGATCCATGCAAGCGCAACGACGCGAACGCGAATCGCTCGCAAGCTATATTCCTACCCTCGGTACGAGCATTCTGGATTTCCAGCCTGGTTCACGTTGGACATATAGTGGCGGAACGGGACTGGACGTCGTCGCACGAATCATCGAAATCGTCTCCGGAATGCCTTACAACGAGTTTGTACAAACACGGATTTTCGATCCATTGGATATGAAAGACACCCACTACAACGTACCTGCCTCAAAGACGGACAGACGTGTTGTTATTCAAGGGGTTGACATGTCCCGCTTCGATCGGGAGACAGCCTACTACTCCGGTTCGTACGGACTCTCAAGCACGGCGCGGGACTATCTTCATTTCGAGCAAATGTTGGCGAATGGCGGCGAGCTCTTCGGCAACCGCTTGCTCGGATCACGGTCCGTCGAGATGTTCGCGAGCAACCACGTAGGCGACCTGTTTGGCGGTTTCACTCAGAGCGCTCAGGGACAAGGCTTCGGCTATACGGTTGCCGTGGTACTTGATCCGATCACCGCAAACAGCCGACGCAGCGCCGGTGCGTTTGGTTGGGGTGGCGCGTTCGGTACGCGTTCATGGACCGATCCAGCCGAAGAACTCACGGGAGTACTGATGTTGCAGCAACCTCACCCGGGTGCTCAGTACGATTTTGAAAACGCGGTTCGGCAAGCGATCGTTGACTAAAACGGGACGGATTCGGCCTACAGTCACCAAAGGGAATGCCTATAGGCTGTCTATTTCGATCAAGTAACCGTTTTTAGCTAGAGAACTAATGTGTATCTCAAGCAGGTGGGATCGAACCGGCCTTTCCGTGGAATAGATTGCGTAGTCATCGTCACGTAGCATCGCAACCCATACAGACTTCCTTCCAATTTTGCGTAGAACGTAAAGCGGTGCATCGCATTGATGATTGATGGAACGGCGTGTTCATTGAAGTTGAACACGTTTCTCGCTATGGATGTCAAGCTTCGTCCTAACCATGCAACATACTAGAGAAATGCGCCATCTCGATGACGACGACCTACTTGATCAAACGACCGGCTATCGTGTACCAACGATAGATTGCGTTTTCGACAGAACACCAACGAAACATCCCTCTAATTGCCATCGACGGTTAAACTCACCCTCTATGTTTGAAGCGAGAAAATAAACTGTCTAACGAAACTCTATTTCCGTTTGCACCAACGATTTAATACATGAAATTTACGATTGGAGTCGAAGAAGAGTTCTTCTTGGTCGATCCGGCTACTCGGGACTTGATCTCGCAACCTACTGAAGCGATATTTGAAGCATGCGAACGGAATGCCGGACCGCATCGGATCGTGCATGAGTTCCTAAATACACAAATTGAGACCAACACAAAAGTTTGTACATCGATCGGCGAACTTCGCGGCGCGTTGCTCGAGACGCGTCGCATCGTGTTAAACGCCGCAAACGAACACGGTGCCGCTGTGATCGCGGCTTCCATGCACCCGTTTGCCAAGTGGCAAGAACAATCCCCTACACCTAAGGAAAGGTATGAAGAGTTTGAGTTGCGAATGCAAGATGCGGTCCGGCGTATATTGGTTTCTGGGATGCACATCCATGTCGGCTTTGGTGACGAAGATCAGCGCATTCGCGTTATGTCCACGATACGACATTACATGCCAGTATTCTGTGTCCTCAGTGCATCATCACCCATCGTTGAAGGTCGTCAGACAGGATTTAGGTCATTTCGTCTAAATTACCTCAGTGGGTTACCTCGAACCGGCATCCCACCATATTTGAGCAGCTGGTCGGACTATCAAAACGTTATTGACGAGCTGGAATCTCTCGAATTCATAAATGACGGAACAGAACTTTGGTGGGATATCCGACCGTCAGCGAAGTATCCGACGATTGAACTGCGAATTTGCGACACGTGCTCGCTAGTAGACGACGCCGTCGCGCTTGCTGCCCTGTACGTGTGTCTGATTCATCATCTGCAGACCCTTGATGAGACGGGTAAATTACCTTCTCACCAGAGTCACCAGTTAATCGAGGAGAACAGATGGCACGCTCAACGTTATGGCATCCTGGCTTTCTTCGCCGATCCGACGGTGAACGAACGTCGAATCGTCGGAGAAATTGTCGAAGAACTCCTCGACACACTGAAGACAAGTGCACAAATCTGTGAGTGCGAAGCAGAACTTGCTTCAATAGGGTCGATCCTAGCACGCGGCACGAGCGCTGATCGCCAATTTGACACGATGAAACTAGCCGAACTGGATGGGGCAAGCGAGAAAGAGTCCCTGCGAAATGTAGTAGATATGCTGATCGCTGAGACCAAGGTTGGCGTAGGTGAATAAGGAACGACGCGTCTTGCGACGTAGTATCAATCGGTCCTCGTTACGGTCGCTTGTTAACCCTGAGAGGTCGTCGCCAATCACAGCATAGATTCCGGTCCACCAACGTCCAGGACCATGTGTCGCCCACACTATGGCGATTCGTCCAAGTAGAAAGCGAGTGCGAGAACCGATGTATAGGTCAGACGATACTGCGCTAGAAAGTCCGCTAATCGTCTAACGCACTTACGTACTTTAAAGTGTCGTCTAAGGCCTTTTCAAACTTGGAGAACATCTCATCGATTTGATCTTCAGTGATGATCAACGGTGGACAAAACGCAAGAGAATCGCCCGCAACGGCGCGCGAGATCAATCCGTGTGAACGACACCGATCCATGCAATGGACGCCAACAGCGTGTTTGGCATCGAACGATTCACGAGTTGCCTTGTTCTTAACTAACTCTATCGCACCGATCAACCCTTCTCCGCGAACATTTCCTACGAGAGGGTGGGTATCGAAACTGCGTAAGCGCTCTTGGAACGCCGGGGTTACGTTTCGAACGTGATCGTAAACACCGCGCTCTTCCATGAGTTCGAGATTGCGCACAGCGACTGCCGCTGCAACGGGATGTCCGGAGTATGTGAATCCGTGACCAAACAACTTTGATTCTTCGGTTGCGCGTTCAAAAACGTCGTACATAAACTCCGGTATGATCACGGCGCTGATCGGGAGATATGCGCTTGAAAGCGCTTTTGCGACACTCATCGTTGTCGGTTCAATACCCATGGTCTGACACCCGAAGCGATTGCCGGTCCTTCCGAAACCATTGATCACTTCGTCTGAAATGAAGTGAATTTGGTATTTCGCTAGTACGCGCTGAATCTTCTCGTAATATCCGTCAGGAGGCACGATCACGCCGCCTGCGCCAAGAATTGGCTCAGCAATAAACGCTGCGACCGTTTCCGGTCCTTCTTCAACGATAAGATCTTCGAGATTGTTTGCTAACCGCGTCGTGAACTCATCTTCCGTTTCACCCTCATTCGCTTCGTGGTAGTAAAACGGCGAGTTGGTGTGCTTAACCCGGTCAATCGGCAGATCGAAATTCTTATGGAACGGTGGCAAACCGGTCAAACTACCGCTTACCACTGTGACGCCGTGGTAGGCGTTCCACCGCGATATGATCTTCTTGCGTTCAGGTCGTCCGATCAAATTGGAATAGTGCCACTGCAACTTAACCTGTGTGTCATTGGCGTCCGAACCCGATAGGCCGAAAAACACGCGTCCGGCATCGATCGGTACCATGTTCATCAACATTTCCGCAAGTCGAACACTTGGCTCGTTCGTGATACCAGTGAAGAGCTGCGAGTAAGCAAGTTTTTCGATTTGCTGCTTCGCAACTTCGCCGAGTTCTTTTACACCATAACCCAAAGCGGTGCACCAAAGCCCAGCGAGTCCTTCAATGTATTGGTTACCTTGGTTGTCCCATAGATAAACGCCTTCGGCGCGAACATGTACGTTCGGTCCACGACGTTTTACGTCCGCAAGATTCGAGTTTGGGTTTATCAGGTAGCGAAGTGATCTCGCCTCAATCGAGTCCGGCGCAAACTCGTTATGTAAAGGATCACTCATCCGTGAGTACCGACATACATCTTTCTCTTAAAGTTAGAACGAAAAAGTGACGTAACGTTCGCTAAATCAGATCTGCCGGTTCGAGCTTGAATTCAGAAATCACTTCATCCGCGTAAGCAATTCGACCCGTTATTTCGTTGGGATCGCCGTTGCAGAGACGCAGGCAAGCTTCAGCCATGTGCTCTACCGGTGTAACTCGATCCTTGTTAGCCTCGTTGATTAACTTGTGGTGCACGACACCAGGTGTCGCGACCAGCCCTGGTGAGATGACATTGATACCGACACCCGTACCAAAAGTTTCCTGTGCGAGACCTGTCGTAAACCGTTCAAGCGCTGCTTTACACATCCCATACACAGTGCCGCCATGCCCTCCTGGCGCTTTTGCGACTGGATGAATGGCCGCATGCGATGAAATGTTCAAGACCCAACCGCGACCTCGCTCTAGCATGCCTGGTAAGCACATCTGTGCGAGCTCGAACGGTGCCCACACCTGCACGTCCATCATCGTACGAAAACGTTTTTCGGCGAATTCAACGACCGGGATGAACCAGGTTACGGCGGCGTTGTTGACCAAGACATCAACTTGACCGTAGTGATCGATGGCTTGCTCGATCAATCCGCGTCGATCGGTTTCGTCAGCCAAGTTCGACTTAATGGCAACTGCTTCGCCACCCGCGTCAGTAATCGTCTTAACCGTCTGTTTGATCGTACCTTCAAGAAAGTGATCTGATTCTTCTACAGTTCGTGCGGATACAACGACTTTAGCGCCTTCCATCGCAAATCGACGTGCGATAGCCTCGCCAATACCTCGACTCGCGCCTGTAACGACGGCGACCTGTCCTGCTAAGACACCGTTCTTGTTTACTTCCGCCATGAGATTCTCGCACCGGTTTTAAAAAGATGTGCAGTTATACATACAGCCTTTTAACGCGTTTTCCAAGACCCGTCAAAAACTCATAGCCGAGTGAATTTGCCGATTTCGCGACGTCGTCACAGTCGATATTCTTGCCGAAAAACTCTACCCAGTCTCCAATTTTCAGTTCTGGACACGCCGTCACATCTAGGTGCGTCACATCCATAGAAATGTAACCTCGAATCGGTAGCAGCTTCTCACCAAAAGCAAAGTTGCCACAGTTTGAGAGAACCCGTGGAACACCGTCTGCGTATCCGATACCGACAACTGCGATACGTGTAGGCGCTTCGCAGGTGTAGGATCGACCATAGCCAATGCTTGTCCCGGCTTCGATGTCCCGTATTGAAAGCACTCTTGCCTCACACGTCGCGACAATCGAAGTGGGATTTTCGCGCTTGGAAAAGGGGTTTGCTCCATATAAACCGATACCGGGACGAGCGATGTCACCTTGGAATCGTGCACCCATCAGCGTACCCGCAGAGTTTCCGATACTTGTGCGAACGCCTTTGAGTTGACGCGTTACGCCGTGGAACCGCTCGAGCTGTTCTTCGTTGAATGGATCGTCCGGGTCATCTGCGCACGCTAGGTGTGTCATCAACAGATGCAAGTTCTCGGACATTAATTGAGCCACTTTAATTGATTGGAAAGGAATCCCCAATCGTTCCATGCCCGTATCAATATGAACTGCAAAGCGCTGCCGCGACGCCCTCTGTGCAACTTCGAGTAGCTCAACGTCATTGATTACGGGTATACATCCTGCATCTAGCGTCGCCTGAATGCCTTCTAGGCTTAAAGGGGGCTCGAATACGTATCTATCTGCATTGACTTGAGGTCTTATCTCGAGCGCTTCGTCAAGTGTTGCGACGAAAAATGAACGACATCCTTCTGCAATGAGTCGTTCAACCACAGGCGCTGCGCCTAATCCATATCCGTTAGCTTTAACGACGGCGCCAACTTCTCCTTCGGCGCACGATTGAAATAGCCGATAGTTGCTGACGAGTGCGTCCAGATCGACTCGCACACGCGCAAAACTCATATCACAGTCCTCATCGCGCAAGTGGGCGCTTGCGATAATCGCTCCTGAGTGAAAACCAGGCAATAATCTTGCGCAAACTCCTATTCTCGATAACTTGCTTTCTCGCGGTAAATGTCATGGCCGATGTATTTGATCTCGTTGAACATCACATGGTGGACAACGACGGTGTCGCAATTCATTATGTCACTGTTGGACCAATAGATGCACCACTTGTCGTGATGATTCACGGTTTCCCAGATTACTGGTACACGTGGCGTGAACAAATGGATGCGCTACGTTCTGACTATCGCGTACTCGCTGTGGATCTCAGAGGTTACAACCGATCGGCGAAGCCTCAAGGGGTGGACAACTACACGCTGGACAAAGTGGGTAGCGACGTTGCAGCGGTCATCGCCGCACAAGAACAACCCTCAGCCACTGTCGTTGGACATGATTGGGGAGGTGCGGTTGCTTGGTCTATCGCAATGAACTTACCGGCAATCGTCGAGAACCTGATCATCTTGAACTTACCGCATCCTCGTGGCTTGGCTCGAGAACTTGCGAACTCAGAGGAACAACAGAGAGCTAGCCAATACGCCTTCGATTTTCAGAATCCTGATGCTCACAAGATGCTTACACCAGAGGCGTTGGTCGGCGTCAGTCAAAGACTCTCAGATGATAAGGTCAAGGGACGCTACCTTGAGGCGTTTCAACGTTCCGATATGGAAGCGATGTTGAACTACTACAAAGCGAACTATCCGAAACCAGGCGAGGAGTTCATGCCGGAGTATCCAAACGTCGAGGTCCCGGTGCTAATGTTCCACGGGCTTCAGGACGGCGCGTTGCTTCCCGGCGCGCTTAACGATACGTGGCAATGGGTCAGCAATTCGCTTACTCTTGTCACGATTCCGAACGCCGGTCATTGGGTGCAGAGCGATGCCGTCGACGACGTCAATCACGTAATGGTTGACTGGCTAAAACGCCGCTATCCTAGGAGTTGATCAGTACACCTGGATTCAGGTTTCCAGCGGGATCGAGGGTTCCTTTGATCGCCTGAAGCATGTCGCCAAATTGGTCTGGACGCTGACGTTCCCAGGCTTCTTTATGCATGCGACCAACCGCGTGGTGGTGCGTCACGGTACCGCCAGCATCGACTATCGCATCGTTTGCGGCGGTCTTGATCGCATACCAAATCGCATTTTCTTCGCCAATTGGCACTGGACCAGAGAACGTGTAATACGGGGCTGGTCCATCAGGGTATACATGTGTAAAGCGACAACCTAAGGTCGCTCCTTGACCGATTGATTCCTTCAATACCGTGCCTACCCTTGTGCGAATGGTCTCATCGAAACTTGGCCAACGCTCCCACGTAATGGCCGTCTCAAACGTATCCGATAACACACCTAAGCCGAGGTGGGTACCTGCGTTCACACCGATAAATGCGTTCCGCCAAGCACCTACCGATCCTCCGCGACCCGTCGCACTCCCGGTACCATCATCAACAACGACAGCTTGGTCATCAATCATTCCACCATGGTCGCGAGCGATCGCAACTGCCTGTTCTATGAAATAGCGTTGCGGTATATCCGCAGATTCAAACCCGATGATCAATAACGCATTTGATCCAGTCACGCCTGCGGATAGCTGAGCTTCAACGGGATCAAGAATCCGCAAATTGGCCGGGTGCAACTTGGTTTGAACGATGGCTCTCACCGCCTCGGTCCCTTCGTGCCAATCGCGGAAGAGCACCCCTGCAGATGCCCGATACTTTGGGCGCTTCTGCAACCTTAGCCAACACGAAGAAATGATTCCAAGCGTACCTTCAGACCCAATGATCATGCGATCGGGACTCGGTCCTGCGCCGCTTCCAGGCAGACGTCTACTTTCGTACCAACCCGCCGGCGACAACATTCTTATCGACTCTACAAAATCGTCGATGTGCGTGTGATTTGTCGCGTAGTGACCACCGGAACGAGTAGCAACCCAACCGCCAACCGTTGACCAAGGGAACGACTGTGGGAAGTGGCGCAAAGTTAAGCCCCTGGTTTTTAATTGGGCTTCCAAGTCAGGACCATAGATACCCGCTTGAAGATTTGCGGCACGCGACACCTCGTCAATCTCGAGAATTCTGTTCAATCGCTCAAGGTCTATTGATACTGCATATTCAGATTCTTTAGGTACATTGAGACCCCACACGACACTCGTTCCGCCACCGTATGGGATGGTGACGATGTTGTTTGAGACACACCATTCGAGTACTTTCTCCAGCTCTTCCTCCGAGCTCGGATATGCAACCGCGTCTGGCGGTTCGTCAAACTGCGCTCTGATTGCCTTCAGGAGTTCCAACGAATGTCCACCGTATGTGTGCGTAATGCGATCAACCTTCGCGTCGGTGACGAAGTCTTCTAGTGAAGAAGGTACTGTAAGTCTCGATGAGCGTAGCCGAATACTGTCGATACTCGGAATGGGTGGCGGCGACATCTCAACACCGGTACGTTTTGACGCTGCCTTCGCCGCTGCGAGACGTACTTCATCTGTCGGTTCATCTGAAACATGACCCCATGTCCAGAAACTTCGACGTTCAGCATTGGTCATCTAGCCGTTCCGAAAACTATCACGTGAGCAATTTTCACCGATGACGATCGAGTGACCGTTGATGATCGAGTCCGTTTACACCAAGGTTGTCATAAAACGCGGATCGATAGAAATAAGTTGTCGTTCGCCCACGCCTCTCATCAAACATGCGTACGGCGTCTCGCACCTATTCTGCTACGGCCATTTCTGTAAGGCGTATCTACGAATTTACCGAAGTGTTTGTAAAGAAGAGTGTCAGCGAACCTAGAATTGATATGTTATAACGTACCACCCCTCTAGCGTATCGACGTCAAACGGTTGTTTCGATCCGTGCCTTTCGTCCATGCGCAATCCAGTCACTTCGTGCGGTGCCGCTTTTGAAACCAAGTGCTCGTTCGCCGTTCGGCAGTTCTTTTCGAGCGACGCCTGTCCTAGTCAAGAATGCGCAGCATGAGTCCCTAAGGTAAACACTTGGTGTTGACCACTTTAGGCATGCGTCGATTTACGTGCTTCGTCGCGCTGGTATTTTGCGTCGTTCAGGTAATCGCTGACACGCATCTACACCTTGACGAGCATGACGAGGGTGACTGCACGGTCTGTTCGATCGTAGAACCCGGATCGGTTGTAGAGATAGGCAGACCGAATGCCCAAATCTGGCGTTGGCACCTCGTTGAAGGCTCGCCGACGTATGCAGTAGCACTTCCTGCGCGGCTATATGCGCTCGATTGGTCACGCGCCCCTCCCATCTCCTGACAAGACCTTAAACAAGCGCGCTCGCCGTTTACGGTCGCGCACACCTGTTCGCAAATCGGAGATAAACAATGAAACTTAAACAACCTGTTATTTGGGCAGCGATGTCATGCCTCGCGATCGCCGCGATCGCCCAAGACGGCTCTTCCGAAGATGATTCGGACGTTATTGAAGAAGTCGTCGTCAAGGCGCACCCCCTCGGGCAAGACGGACTTGCACAACCGAGCGACGTTCTGGATGCTGACGAACTAGAACTGAAGGCGGTGGACAACATCGGTGCGACGGTCGGTACTACGCCAGGTGTTCACAACAGCTCGTATGGCGTTGGCGCAGGTCGACCTGTCATTCATGGCCTTAGTCGCGCCCGTGTTAGGGTCATGGCGGACCAGATTGACACCCTCGACGTTTCCGTTAGCAGCGAAGACCATGCGGTCACGGTCGACCCCATTGTCGTCGAACGGATTGAAATCCTGAAGGGATCTTCCACGCTTCTCTATGGTTCCGGTGCGATCGGTGGCGTCATTGACATCCAAACTGGACGTATACCGAACGAGGTTCCCCAACGCGTGGAAGGCACGATTGATGTGCGCGGCACCGACAACGGAAACGGAGTGAATGGCTCCTTCCGACTCAATGGCGGTCAAGAGAACCTGGCGTGGCACATCGACGCATTCTCGCGCGAGGCAGAGGACTACGACATCCCTGGATTAGCGGAATCTGCATATCAAATCGCTGCTGAGGAAGAGGAAACTCACCACGATGAACACGATGATCATGAACATGAGCACGAAGACGCTGATCATCACGAGGAAGAGGAAGAACACGGCGAGGAAGCTCACGGATTTCTGCCCGGCAGCGGAGTTGAAAGTCGCGGCGGGTCCGTTGGCTTTTCCGTGGTCGGCGAACGAGGATTTGCCGGCGTATCCATTAGTCGACTAGATTCTGAGTACGGTATTCCTGGCCACAGCCACGCCCACCATGACCATGGGCACCACGACGAGGAAGAGCATCACGAAGAGGAAGAAGAACACCACGAAGAGGAAGAAGAACACCACGACGAAGAAGAGGAGATGCCGCCAGTCGTCGATCTTCTGCAGACACGCATCGACCTAGAAGCCGGTTTGGCTGACCCATTCGGCGCATTTGAGAATCTCAACTTCCGACTCGGTATCAATGACTACGAACACGCAGAGAACGAAGCGGGTGAAGTGGGGACCGTCTTTACGAACAATGCCTGGGAAGCACGCGCACAACTGACGCATGGTTTGATGGGCAGCTGGAGCGGTACCTTCGGTCTTCAATTTGGCGATCGGGAGTTTTCCGTCGTAGGCGAAGAAGCCGCCACACCACCCGTGGACACATCCTCGTTCGGTCTCTTCTGGGCCGGCGAAAGGTCGCTTGGCGATCTCGGTCTTGAGGCCGGTCTTCGTTACGACCGTGTCAAGCACGACCCTCACGGAAATTCGAGCCGCGGATTCAACACCGCGAGTGCATCGATCGGACTGATCATGCCTCTAAACGAAAGTTGGTCCGGCACATTACTGGCCGACCTATCCTCCCGTGCGCCCGTCGGCGAGGAACTCTTTTCCGACAGCCCACACCCCGGTACAGGCGTCTTTGAGGTCGGCCACCCAGAGCTCGACCACGAAAGTGCGCGAAACTTAAGCGCAACCTTGTCCGGTGGGGCAGAAGGCTGGTCCCTAAGCGGTACCTTCTACTACACGCTTTTCTCGGACTTCATCTACCAAGCAGCGACTGGCGAGGAGCGAGAGGAATTCGAAGTGTATCTGTATTCGCAAGCGGACGCGACATTTCCTGGATTTGAAGTGGAAGGGCGGGTGACGGTCGCCGAATGGGGAGACCGGCGTCTCGAGCTAGGTGCGTTCTTCGACACTGTATCGCCGACACTTGACATCTCCGGGAATGACAATGTACCGCTTATTCCCCCTGATCGGATCGGCTTGAACCTAGCGTTCACGAGCGACCGCTTAAGGGCTAATGTTGAGTACATACGGGCTTCCGAGCAGGACGATGTTGCGGTACTTGAGTTGCCGTCAGATTCCTACGCCGACTTGCGCGCACGCATCGCCTGGCGCGTACGTCCGGGTGATAGGACGGTCGACTTGTTCCTGGCAGGGCGTAACCTCACAGATGACGAGCAGCGCTTGCACACGTCCGTCGTCAAGGACTTAGCCCCTCAACCAGGACGCACAGTTGAAGCAGGGATGCGCTTGCGCTTCTGAGAACGAGAACCCGTTTGAATCAGTAGATGGGAGTCTCCGCAGCGAGATTCCCATCGTACCGATAACTCGGACTGCAAAGAGTCGTGAAAATCGAAGTGGTTAAATCTTCGTGAAAACGGCACGGTGACCGGTTTGATCCGGTTCGATGCGCCAGGTCCTACTCCAGACCGGGGATGACGTTCGCCTCGATCTTGTGACCATCAAGGTCATATACATACGCGGCGTAGTAATCAGGTCCGTAGTCTGGTCGAATCCCTGGTGGACCCGCGCATGTTCCACCGGCTTCCAATGCGACCTGATAGAACTCGTCCACGGTCGCGCGACTTAAAGCTAGAAACGAAAAGTGCACGCCGTTGGCCGTCGACGCAGATTCTCCGTTGAAAGGCCGTTGCACCCAAAACTCCGGAAAAAACTTGCCATACGCTACAGCGAAATCCGGTACTTCATGCTGACGCGACGCACCGACCGTCGCCAAGACAACATCGTAAAACTCAATTGCCTCATCAAGTCGGTTCGTCCCAATAGAGACATGATTGATGATGCTTGGAATTTCATCGTTCAAGGCGTTTCCTCCTTTTCTACCTGACGCTCCACGCGACGGCATTCTTCAGTTTCAGTTCGTCGGTCTTCGATGAGCGTATCCCACTTGGGAATGACGCATCCGTAGACTCTTTCGAGGATCGGATCGACTTCGTCTGCGCGAATCAATTCGGGCAACTCCTCGCTCATATCCATACGGCAATCTGCGAGCATCTTTCGTAGCTCGCGTGAACACTCAGCATGTGGCACGTCAAAACACGCTCTGAACTCAGGCGCGTCGCATACGACGTCGACCATTTGATTGGACATCATGGCGAACATTGCGTCAACACGTATGGGTGGCGGCGTGCGCTCTTCTTCAGAAATGGAGAATCCGCTCAATACGAGTACAAGACCACCGAGAAATACGTTGGTAAATTGTCGCCGTGTTCGCTCATAGACTGCCATTCAATCCTCATTCTCGACTTTGCCTGTCCTAGTTTAACTAGGTAGGTTTTGGACGGAGGGAGATCCTACCCTCCGTAGAATCAAGTTTTTGTCCGGGCTAACGATGACCAACATGTCGCTTGCCAACTCAGAACGGATCGCGACAGAGAACTTCGCAGCTGAACTTGGTATCGAGCTAGTCGAATCGGAACATGATCGTGTGAAAGTAAAGCTGCCCTACGACTCCAAGCTCGGAATCAGCAGAATACACGGCGGCGCGATTAGCGCTCTGATCGACGTCGCCGCAACGGCTGCTTTCTGGGCAACGCCACTGGTAAATCCAAAGTCTATGGGCGCTACTGTTGGCATAACAGTTAATTTCCTGAAACTCGCTGTTCGAACCGATCTATGGGCTGAAGCCTTCGTGCGTCGTCGTGGTGGCACACTATGTACTGCGAACGTATCAGTGACCGACAGCCAAACAAACGAAGTAGCCATCGCGGTCGTGACCTACAAATTAACGCACGACTAGCTAGAACGACTCAGTGTTGAATCAGATTTATGTTATAATATAACGTTACATATTGTTTCGGGTATCCAACATGCAAACAGTTGGTCGGGATTTCCTCAGCTACTTTAGCGTAGCAACGCTGTTAGTTGCTTCATCTATTGTTGCGGACGAAGGAGAAGACGCTCGCAACGCTGACGAGTCAGACGAGCTGGAAGAACTCGTCGTAAGAGCACATCCGTTGTCACACGATGGGATATCACAGAGCATAGACGTACTGATGGGCGACGAACTCGCGAGAGCAGTGGAATCGTCAATCGGTGAAACCCTCGAGGCGTTACCCGGAGTTCGCAGTGCTTCATTCGGACCGTCGGTCGGCAGACCCGTCATCCACGGTTTAGGGGGTGTTCGGGTCAAGACGATGGTTGATCGCACGAGCACGATGGATTTGAGCAAGCTCGGCGCCGACCACCTTGTTGCTGTAAATCCTCACATGGCGAACCTGATCGAGGTGATCAAAGGACCTAGCGCGATGGTCCACGGGAGTGAGACAATCGGCGGTATCGTGAACGTGGACACAGGGCGAGTGCCGAAGTCGGTTCCGTCCGACGGTTGGGATGGTCGCTTGGACGCCAGTATGTCCGATAACTCAGCGCGACAAGCGCTCGCCGGTCGCATCGATTTCAGCGCAGACAACCTCATTCTCCATGCCGACTTCGATGCACGTCAGACAGATGATTACGACATTCCCGGATGCGCGGAATCATCGTATCTTCACGAAGCGGAAGAGGAAGACCACCACCACGACGAGGACGAACACCACGACGAAGAGGAACACGAAGAAGAGCACGAGGAAATATGCGGCACCCTACTTAATAGTTACACCGATGTTTTGTCTGGATCGTTTGGTGGCAGTTACGTCGATGACCTTGGTTATGTCGGTATTTCCTATTCATCCAACGTCGGTGAATATGCGATTCCAGTTCCTCATACCCATGGCGCTGAAGAACACCACGATGAAGACGAACATCACGACGAAGACGAACATCATGATGAAGACGAAGCTGAACACGAACATGAGGATGAACATGACGAACATGAAGGACCGCCAACTTCCCTTCTTGATTTTGAGCAGCAACGTCTTGACTTCGATTTCCGTCGCCAGAACGTCGGCGACTCGATCGAGCAGCTGCAGGTCCGCTTCGGAATAAGTGAATATCAACACGATGAACTTGAAGAGCCTGGCGGTCACGCCGAAACAAGCTTTTTCAATGATGAATACGAACTCAGAGTTGACGCGACTCTCAATCGTGCGCATACGTCAGTCGTAGGTGTCCACCTATCTGGTCGGGACTACGAAGTAATTACCGAGGAAGATCCAGTCCTACCAGTGAAAGAGTCGCGCCTTGGTGTTTCATGGTTACATGAACGCCCATTAGGACCCACGACGTTAGAAGTCGGAACCCGTATAGAAGCGAAAAAAGTGGATTCCGATGACTTCGGGGGACGCAACTTTTCTGACTATGCACTCTCACTCGGCCTACTGTCGGATCAATCACGCGATTGGGCATTCAAAGTTGAATTGAGCCAATCAAGTCGAGCACCAGCGCTAGAAGAACTTGCCAGCCGCGGTTTCCACCTTGCAACCAATGCTGTGGAAATTGGTAATCCAGATCTCGGCAGCGAATCGCAAACTGGATTTACCGTCAATGCCGTACGACAAACCGGCAATCTCGAACTCGACCTAACGGCATATCACCGTCGCTTTACAGACTTTATCTATATTGCGAATTCAGGTGAGTTTGATCACGGTGCTCCTGTTTTTACTTACCTACACCGTGATGCGACATTCACCGGTTTCGACGGAACAGCGCTTTACCATCATTCACTTGATGGCGCTGGGGAGCTTGATCTAAGACTAAGTTACGACGCACTTGCGATTACGGTAGGTAGAAGTTCCGAAACGAGATTACCTCAAATCCCGTCAGAACGTTTAACTGTCGGGGTGGATCTATACCAGAATGCGTTGTTCGCGAGTCTTGAAATGTCCCACAACGCTGCCGTATCAAACACAGCGATGTTTGAACTTCCGACTGACTCGTGGTATGACCTTTCGACGCGCATCGAGTATACCTTTGCAGGACTCGGTGACTCAGCAGACGTGACCATATATCTGAAAGGCAAAAACCTTACAGACGAAGAACAACGTAGTCATGTGTCAATCATCAAAGACTGCGTACCTTTACCAGGTCGAATGCTTGAGGTCGGTTTTAGACTCAGCATCTAGTCACCAAAAGATCTGACGCTACTGCATTGAGTAAGCTACTGCGGATTTCGCACCGCAGTAGCTTCCCTTATGTCTACCGTTTCACAAGAAGTTCATCTCGTAGCACGTCCTGACGGTCTTCCTACGTCTGAACAGTTCCAATTGGTCGAATCTGAAGTATCGGACCCTGCATCTGGTGAAGTTCTGGTCCAAAATCGCTGGATGTCCGTCGATCCAGCCATGCGACCTCGATTATCCAATGGACAACAACCCATCAATCAGGTCATATCTGGCGGCGCGTTAGGATCTGTCGTCGCGTCGCGCAATGAACGATTTAAGGAAGGTGATATCGTTCAACACGGTTCAGGTTGGCGCGAATACCACCTTTCCGACGGTTCGGATCTCGACCACTTGGATGCCGCAGGATTTCCTGAAACACTATCTATGCATGTACTCGGTACGACCGGATTTACGGCTTGGGGCGGGATGCTGATCACGGGAAAACTTCAGGATGGCGAAAACGTCTTCGTATCCGCAGCTGCGGGAGCGGTTGGTTCAGTCGCGGTTCAGATCGCCAAGTTGAAAGGATGCTATACCATTGGATCAGCAGGATCTGAATCAAAATGTAATTGGTTACGAGACACGCTAGGTGTCGATGTCGCGATTAACTATCGAGAAGGTGTTTTACGGAAAAACCTGAAGGCAGCGGCGCCTAACGGACTGGACGTCTATTTTGATAACGTTGGCGGGGAACATCTCGACGCAGCACTACCAAGGATGAACGTTTTCGGTCGGATACCTATCTGCGGAATGATCTCAGCCTACAACAACTTCGGAGCGATTTCTACGGGTGTCACCACGCTTGCGAATATGGTGTATCAGCGGATTACGATGCAAGGCTTTGTCGTTTGGGACTTCAATGATCGAAAGGACGAGTTTCTCGACGACATGCGTGGCTGGCTCAAGAATGGAAGAATGCACTACGAAGAAACCGTCTTCAACGGAATCGAATCTGCCTCAGAGGCGTTAATCGGTTTATTTACCGGTCAGAACACCGGCAAAATGCTAGTGAAACTCGCGTAACGCAGACGCGAGCTTTCGACGAATCCCGCCGAGACTCGTAGCCTCGGCGGTACGCTTTGACTAAACGGCAGCTAACGCCTGGTCAATGTCCTCAAGAATATCTTCGATGTGCTCGATGCCGATCGAGAGGCGAATCATCTCTGGTAATACGCCGACACTCCGTTGCTCGTCTTCCGTGAGTTGCCGATGAGTGGTCGATGCCGGGTGGCACGCCAGTGATTTGGCGTCACCGATGTTTACCAGTCGCTTAAACATTTTCAAAGCGTCGTAAAACTTCACACCTGCATCAAAACCACCATTTACGCCGAACGTGAGAATGCCTGAAGCTCGACCGTTCATGTAGCGTTGCGCAAGATCGTAGTAACGGTCGCCTTCTAAACCAGCGTAGCTCACCCATTCGACTTTCGGATGATCCTGCAGATGTTTCGCGACGGCGATCGCGTTATCGCAGTGCTTCTCCATCCTCAGAGTTAGGGTTTCGATTCCCTGCATTAATAAGAAAGCGTTGAACGGTGAAATGGCTGATCCCGTATTCCGAAGAGGTACCGTCCTAGCGCGCCCGATGTAGGCGGCTGGTCCAAGAGCGTCGGTGTAAACAACGCCGTGGTAGCTCGGTTCGGGTGTCGTGAACATTGGATACCTGTCGGAATTTGCGACCCAGTCAAACTGACCGCCATCCGTGATCACGCCGCCAAGGGAATTCCCGTGTCCGCCCATGTACTTCGTTAAAGAATGTACAACGATATCGAACCCGTAGTCGATTGGTTTTAACAATACTGGCGTGGCAACCGTGTTGTCGACAATCGTTGCGATACCGTGAGATTGCGCCATGTCCGCTAGTGACTTCAGATCAACGATGTTGCCAGCAGGATTTCCAATGCTCTCGCAAAAAATCGCCTTTGTGCGATCGTCGACGAGCTTCTCAAGATCTTCTGCATTGTCGCCGTCTGCGAATCGGACTTCGATCCCTTGCTTCGGCAGCATATGAGCAAATAGGGTATAGGTGCCACCGTAGAGCTGCGGCACTGAAACGATGTTGTCACCTACTTCTGCTAGATTCAGGATGGAATAGTTAACGGCCGCCGAACCCGCAGACAGCACCAGTGAACCCACACCTTTTTCCAGCGCAGTCACCCGTTCCTCTAACACAGCCTGGGTCGGGTTCATGATGCGTGTATAGATATTGCCAGGAACGGCTAAGTTGAAGAGATCTGCGCCATGTTGTGCGTCGTCAAACTCATATGCTACCGTTTGATATATAGGCACTGCGACCGCGTGCGTTGTAGGTTCCGACTCGTAGCCACCGTGAATCGCAATCGTTTCGTCTTTCAAGAAAAGCGCTCCTATTAAAAACAAACGCTTTGACACAGGGTCAAAGCGGCGGGAATGATAGAAAACGACCTTTAGTAAGGTCGGTGATAGTCTTCGATTAAGATCTTGTAAAGTCGAGTGAGCGCCTCATAATCCCACGCTTGATTTACGCCAGAAAACTCACTTCGCAGATCGTCAACGCCACAATGCCAGCCTGACAACACACCTTGCCAGTGCGTACCTTCACCACCTGGTTGCTCCTCCGCGAGAGAATCGGTCCCTGTACGTGCGTCATCCGGCACAATCAAGTCGGGTGCCATGTAATCGCGAAGTTTGAACATCGTCTCACCATCGATCGAATCGAGACTAAACCAAGTCCAACCACCCGCAACCGCATCAAACCGAAGTTCGCGACCTTCTTCGAAAACGCCAATCTTGCCGTGCCAACCTTCGGGCGCGAAGTTGAAAGGCGCCCCAGCTCGTGACTCAAATTCCGCAGGGAACATCCATGCCGACAGTTTCTTAGAGTCAGCTAGGAATTCCCATGCGGTCCGCATGTCCGTCGGTAATACACGTGTAATCTGTGCAGTACGCTTATCCAACAAGATCACTGACTCGTGCAGAAACGTAAGGAGCGCAGACCAGTCTTCGAATGCGAACGTATTAGCGAACGCGTCCAGATTCACTGCCGATGAGCAGGTCATGTTCCGTCCTGCGGCGGCTTCTAGGCACGCGATTGATCCTTCGATGGACTCAAGTGCACGGTCAGGCATGGGCGAAATTGCGCTTATCCGTAAGCATTGGCACGATGTCGCACGTCTTCATATACCACTCCAGCATTCGTTCGCGATGTTGAAGGATTTCGTCCGCGTACGAGGAGTTAGTAATCTGGTTTACAGTCTCTCCGGGATCATTCGTCAAGTCGTAAAACTCATCAAGTTCGTACGCTCGTCGCACATATTTGAAGTTCGGTGTACGACACATGGTTGCCTTCGTGTGCTTCAGTTGCTTAGATTCTTCTACCTGCAGTGTCACGCGCGGTGAATACAGACCGAGGGGAGTGTTAGATGCCAAACTTTCTCGTTCGCTCGCTTGGACCTCTCCTTGTAATCGACCGCCCTCTGTGAATACAGCTTCTCGGTGAGAGTCCTTCATGCCCTTTAAAAGTGGGAGGAGAGATTCGCCGAAGTGCCAATACCCGCAGTCGATCCCGGCCAGCTCGTAAACAGTCGCCGGAAAATCCACCAGTTCAACTAACTGATCGTAAATCCCAGCCTGAATCCCAAGATCACTGGGAGGCTTAAAGATGAATGGAACTCGCGACAGACAATCTTGGAAGGTGTTCTGGGTTTTCTCGACCAACCCGTAGTCGCCTGTAAAGTCGCCATGATCGGAAAACAGGAACAGCGCGGAACGTTCGTAGCGTTCATTCGCTTTCAATGCGTCAGTTAACAAACCTAACTGATGATCGACACGTGAACACATCCCATAGTACGTCGCCCGAAGTTCACGCCACCGGTCCTCCGTCCACTCCGTTAAGCGCTGACCATCCCTTATTCCTCGTAAAAGCGATGGCTTGTCATTCCAATTTGTATATTCGAATCTAGGTGGAATAACGTCTCGATCCGTGATCGAATACCAAGGTTCCTCCACGCAGTATGGAGGATGCGGATAGCCGATTGGTAAGAAAAGGCACAATGGTTGATCGCCATCGTAGCTCGATAGGAAATCAATCGCGCCATATACCATCGCCCAGTCGCCATCAAAGTACATTCCGCCGTCGGACCGACTCAACCTTCCTTTGAAAAAGCTGTAGTAGTTATCACCGACTGGATCACCTCGCCACTCTAGATTCCCGCCATGATTTCCTTCTGATGGTTTGACGCCCCAGCGTTCGTAGTCATCGTGAGTGGGTTGAAATTTGACGTCGCAGTGGTCGGCGTAGCCGAGTTGCCCCGGCACCATATCGTTCTTGCCACCCCACCAAACGAAATAACCGTGCTCACGCAAGACCTTAAGTAGATTTGGTTCGTCGAAATTCGGATTAAGCATGTGATGCATCGTTCGATGTCCTCGAACGTGCGGATACCAACCTGTCATGAATGAACATCGGCTGGGCGTGCAAACAGTCGCTTGAGCAAACGCATGACGGAAGGACACCGCATCGCTCGCAACAAGCTCATCAAGCACAGGTGTATTTACGGCTGGATGACCAAGATGCCCAACGGCATCACCGCGCCACTGATCGGGATTGAATATGACGATATCGGGGCGTGTCACGAAAACGAACTCCCTCTTTTGAAAGTCTCTACACCTTCAAGCAAGTGATTCTGAAAGCGAGTCTGTAGCGTATTTCACAACCGCATCCTCGCGAGCCATGCCACTGGCAACGAGTGCTTCCAGCGAGTATATTGGCGTCAGCGCGAAGATTGTGTCAAGAGACGCAGCGAGCTCCTCTACTACAACATTGCCTTTCGGCGGCGAGACGCTCACTAATCGCTGCAAACAGTCCATCGCCAAACCAACACTAAAGACGTTTTTGTCGTCAGCTATCACCGTCCTCAGACGCGAAATTACATTCGTTAATTCGTCTCCGAGTTTGTCTGCGCCGTGTGAACACAACATGACCAGCGCCCAGAGCACGTTTTCTCGGACGACCGACCGAACGGGTTCAAAACGATCCTGCCCATAATCGAATCCAATGCCTTCGCACACGTCACAGTCGTCATTGGGTCTAACCATCTTGATACTGCGATTCTGAGCACGATCCATGCATAACCGATTTACTTCTTGGTCGAGGCTTTGGGTCAGATAAGAAGCGATCAAGCTGATCGCTTTTTCGACATATAGACCGCGTTTAACAACACGACGACCAAGACAACCTAACGCATCCGCGGCGACAGAGCGAACGTACGCTGAGGCATCTTCGAGTAAGCATCGGCCAAGCCCATGGATGACTTGGTCAGTGTTGCTGCCAGCTGAACCGAGTCCAAAGGCAGCCGCTTTTCGCACCCAACGTGCTTGAGAGGAGAGTCCGTTGAGGAATGAACCCGTCGCGTCTTCGCCAAAGGCGATCAAACCATATAGCGCTGCACGTCTCACGTTTTCGCGTTCGCTCTGTAAGGCGGTGTTTAAGACTGTGAGTGCAGCTTCTCGTCTTTCGTGTTGGGCTAGACGATACGCCGCACCGAGACGAATTGGTTCGTCGACATCGCCTTTGGATTCCAATCTCACCCCTAACTGACCAGGAGATTCTCCATCCTTGCCGTTCGCCGCGCCCAATGATGGTCCTTTCCCCGTTCTGCTCCAGCTGTATTGATAACGCCACAGAGATTGAACGTCCTCATTCACACTAGCCAATTCTTGACGAGTCAATGCGTCTCGATGAGGTAGACTGAATTGCACAGAACATGCGGTTTCATCTAAATCCGGTTCTGTGGTGCGGTACAACCAGAATCGCCACATGAATCGGGGGTTCTCCTCCCACGTCCGCCAGTCGTCTATCCGGTGGTTGCGACGGTGCAAGAGATTGTGGGAATAGAGCACAACGCTTCCGGCCTTGAGTGGACCTACTTCGTAGGTTTGGCACAGCGGCCACTGTAGATTCAGAACAGCGTCGCGCATTCTGATGTCGTGCGCCGTTGTCTGTTCGACGATATCTTCAATGGCGTACTTTGAATTTGGACCACTTATGGGTACGTGTTCCATACGGTTCAATTGAAAGTCGAAATCCAAATGGTCAGCGCCTGCGAAGTTATCGTGATTCTCTTCGTGATTGAACGTCCAATATTGCGAATACGGTACGGTCGCGGTTGGCCCCATATCCGTTCTGACATCCTGGGGATAGTAGAGCATCTCGATCTGAACAGCGTGGTGATGTCGCTGTTTCCGCATGTTGTATGGTCCGTTGTCATCTTTATGCCAGTGCTGATCGTGTGACCCACTCATAAACGGTGTGTTGTGCGTGAAGGGCACGATCGCATAGTTTTTCCCGATCAGCAATTCACATGCATCTCGAACACCTGGCGCGTTCGTCACGTTCATGATGTCTGGAATGTTCGTCGCAGTGATACGCTCTTTCGCTCGAAAAGCTTCGAGCTCCTTTTCGAAGATCTTATCGTGGGTCGACAGCGGAATTCCGAGTGATTCAGGCGCAAGTACGATCAATCCACGCGTAACAAAGTCCCTGACGATGTATTCGCGAGGTGTAGATTCGATTGGATTGGCGATCGAAGAGGAGCTCGATCCACCATCACTATTGGCGGCCTGATTTCGCATACGGCTTAGTTCTTTGACGTGTTACCATGATTGTGGCATCTCGTTAACCGCTTTAAATTGTGCTACTCAAAGTGAAGATACCTAACTGCGATATTTTGCTTAGTCCTATCGCGCTAACACATACGTGTCAGTTTCGTGCATCGACCGAACAGTCCGAAATCTATAAGAGATTCTGTGTCACAAAATCCGGCGTCCATATGATTTACAGGATGCGTTACGGCGCGAAAGGCTTCCACTTAGTAAGACCATCCAGAAGAGTTAGGTAATGAACCACGTAAAAGAAATCCTGCAAAGCGGCAAAACCGCCATTGGCACGACGGCTTCCCCGAATAGCGAGACACGGTTTCTCGCGGGTGCAGGTTTCGATTTTCTGTTATTCGATACGCAACATTCACCAGTCGAGATAAAACAGCTGGGAGCGGCCATCGGAGCGATGCGTGGACGCACGGCGTCTCCCATCGTACGTGTTGGCGAAAATCGCGCCGATCAGATTTGTTACGCATTAGATGTTGGCGCTAGGGGCATCATCGTGCCTATGGTCAATTCAGCCGATGAAGCCCATGACGTCGTGAGTTTCTGCCGCTATCCATTCGCCGGTGTGCGCAGTTCTGCCGGAATGCGCGGTGAATGGGGGGAATTCAAAGACTATCGTGCATACATGGATGCCGTCAATGAACAGCTGGTGATTCTCCCGATGATCGAAACTCAAGAAGCGATGGATAACCTCGACGAGATCGTCAAAGTGCCGGGTGTCGATGTAGTACTCGTCGGTCCATCCGACCTTTCGATCAATCTAGGTGTTCCGCTCGACTATACAAGCACCACCTACAAAGACGCGCTAACACGGATTGGTAGTACATGTCAGGATGCCGGAATAGCGGCGGGGATGTTCTTCGTTCCACCAGGCATCACGCCAGCTACACTAGTCGATCTCGGATTCCGGTTCTTCACGATGCCTTGGGAAGGCTGGGCTTCACGTGGTGTTACTGACGGTATCGCGGCTCTACGAACGGAAAGGTGAATATTCGGCGGCAGGAATGGAATTAGAGGATCCTAAGTCTCGATTCGACCTAGCGAACTAACCTCGATTCCTCGAGACCTCTCGTTCGGAAGCACGTCAACATCGGTTCGAATCCTGATGTTGAAACGACCGCCAATCGTGATGCATAGCGACCTCTCTTTCTTGAACTGCCGGCTTCAGCCAATTACAATAAAAGGTTAATCAACGCACAGCTCTTACCGCGGGAAGGTGTAATGAGTGTTGCGTGCAGTGCAATGACTCCATTTCGTGGTATGAGTCCACCGAGTAGTGTGCGTCCTTTTCTCCCGTTACTCCTATGTTTCTCATACGGCTGTTTAGCAGCCGACGTATTCGCTCAAGACGAGGAAGACCAAGAAGTAACAGGCAACACATTCGGCATTCAAGCACCCATTAGTGACTTAGACGGACATCCAACGTTCGCTAGCCCACACTTTAATCCACTCGCGATTCACGGCGATCTCGTCTACGTCGTAAACACACCAGCCGATACGTTGGACGTAATCGATCCGACGTCAGACAGTGTTGTATTCCGCATCAATGTTGGCATTGATCCAGTCAGCGTCGTATCGAGACCAAACGCTGACGAAGTTTGGGTTTCGAACCACGTCTCTGACACGATCAGTGTGATCGACACCGACCCAGAAAGTGCGTTCTATCATCAAATTGTTGCGACGATACAAGACGTCGATCGCTTTTCGTTCAGTACGAATTTCGACGAACCGGTCGGTATCGCATTTACTCAAGATGGAAAGAAGGCGTACGTAGCGTTAGGGCCGTCAAATCAGGTCGCAGTGATCGATGCTGAAACCCGTGTAGTTACCAAACACTTGAAGATAAATGCGCAGGATCCTCGAGCGTTAGTCGTTCGTGGCACGCGACTCTATGTGACGGCATTTGAATCAGGGAATACCACGCAGCTATCCGGATGTAATCCCGGACAGATTGACGGTTCTATGTGCACCTATGACGCAGTGCAGCATACTCATACCACGAATAACGTGCTGTCCCTTGGTATCGATGTTGATATTGTCAGAAATCCGAAAGTGCCGGATCGAGACTTATTTGTATTCGACACACGAAGCGATCGTCTAGTCGATCAGGTGGAAGGCACCGGTACGTTGCTCTACGGATTGGCAGTCGATGGCAGACGCAATGTATACATCGCTCAAGCGGAAGCCAGAAACGATGCCAATGGACTGGCCGGTACACAAGACCACGGTCTCGCCGAAATGGAAAATCGCGCCTTTCTGAATCAGATCACACGCGTCAATTGCAGCGATCGAAATTGCGACGATCCTGAGATCTTCGAACTTGAACCGCTCCCACCTGAACACCCAGACACAGGCGCGGCGCTGGCGACCCCGTTCGCCGTAGAAATAACTAAAGACAACACCACGCTGATAGGTACGGCTGCCGGTTCAAACAAGCTGTTCGTGTTTGATGTCGAGTCGGGTAGTGTTACCGGACGAGTCGATGTTGGTGCAGTACCGCGAGGTGTAAAGCTCGTATACGACGAAGGTGACGGCTTATCCGAAGCGTGGGTGATGAATGCCGTCTCGAACACGATTACGCGTGTCGATCTATCGACTCTTTCAGAGCCGTCCATCATGGCCACTATCAAGCTCGAAGATCCCACTCCCGACCAGATGAAACTTGGTCGCATCGCATTTAACGATGCGAATGCATCAACGACGGGGACTTTCTCATGCGATAGTTGCCACCCGGACAACAACGTCGATCAGCTCGTTTGGGTTCTTGATACGCCGCCTTGCGATCAAAGTCATCCAGGCTGTACCCAAATCCCCCCACGCTTGACGATGCCGGTGCGTGGACTTCGCGATACTCAGCCGTACCACTGGGACGGTATTCCGGGCGATCCATACGGAGGAATAAACGTGCAAAGCCTCTGGGACCCTGTTGAGCCTAACTGCGAACTCGACGACCCAGAATCTTGTACTCGATTCCTCGTTGACGGCAGCTTGGGAACGACCATGTGCGACGTTACCGACTGCCCGACTAACGAAGAAGATAAAGGCGGCGCGCTTGATATTGAGGAACGTGACGCGCTCGCTCACTACATCCTAAACGTACCTTTTCCGCCGGCACCCAATCGTCCGTTCGACAATGAACTTTCAGCTTCCGCGAAAGAAGGCATTTTCGAATTCAATTTCCTGAATGATTCCGGCACCGATACGGGTGCGCAAACGTGTGGAGCATGTCACAAACCCCCATTCCTGACGACGACGAATACGCCTTCAGCTCAAAACGTCAACGCAGGGGTCGGATCGTTCAATGGCATGGATGCACCGACCTGGCGGGGCGCATACGACCGTTGGATTGTCACACCTCAAGCTCGGTTCAACGTTATTGATTTGATCGAGCGCATCGGTATGGACTTAGGTGCGGATATTCCCGAACAGGAAGTCTGGTTCCACGCAGGCGCACGAACCCAAGCAAATTGGGATATGGTGCTTGAGTACAGTACGGGCTTCTCAGGTACGTTTGCGCGACAAGCGACGTTCAATTCTTCACTGGCTGACGATAGCGTTCATACCGATATGACGGACCGTATCGCAGCCACACTCATCGCTGCGGCAGACAACGGTGCTGTTCTCTTGCACGCTGACGGGCTTTACATTGACCATGATGGCGACGTGGAAGCGAGTGCAGATTCAGGGCTCGACGACGATTCCACAGGCGACACGACTTCGGAACACGTATTCGGGCTCGCGCTGGAATACGTTGATGGCGAATGGCGAGATCGATCAGATAGCGATATCACTTATGAGCTTGTCGACTTACGAGACCAAGCGGTCGCAGGTGACCTCGTGCTCACGTTCACCGGTCGAATTGGACAAAACGTGCTACCAGATCAGCCACAGCCAGCAATTTGGCCGTTCTGGAACAGATTTGGCAACCTCTACGACGGCGTCGTACAGCAATCGCCGACTGTAGAAATAACCTACCTCACGGATGACTTAACGCTAACGCTTAAAGGGCGTCATATCGAGGACGACGCATTAATCTTCATCAACGGGCATGCGGTTTCAGGAACAGTAACGTGTGTGAACGAAATGCTTCCTTCATGTGAAGATGAGCGGATCGTTGTGACACTCGATGAAGCGCCCGTTCGATATGGTTTGAATTTCCTTCAGATTCAAAATGAAGACGGCATGATCAGTAACGATGTCATGTTCTTCTCTCAGGAAGTGGACAAAACTGCTCGGGCGGGGAACCTAATCGTAAGTGGAGGAACGTTCGATCGATTTATCTTCCCATTGCAGGAATTCTGGAATACCGTTGAGTCTCAAGGAAACAACGTTTGGATTGACAACGGCTTCATTAACGTCTCAATTGCACGCGTTAATACCGGTGAGCCATGGCGAGCTCAGATCAGTCACCACGTTTCGATCGACGAAGACCAAGAGTATTCGGTCTGCTTCCGCGCCAAGGCAAACTCAGCACGGAGCATTGACGTTTACGTTGATCAAAGCATGCACGAATGGCAACGGTTGTTTACGGAAAACGTGGATTTGCGGAACTACTGGCAGAATTTCAAACACACGTTTACAGCTGACCGGACCGATATCACGGCACGAGTCGCTTTTGACTTAGCGGGTGCGTCCCCTTCAGTACAGCTAGACAACATTGGACTCTACGAAGGCGATACGTGCGGTACGCCAGATGTTACGACGCCTGTTGGATTTCATAGCAGTCAATAAACGTCTCTAATTGTTCTCGGAAATAACTAGCGAACACGTCGTATGCTCGCTCGATACTAGCATCGTTTTCTAGTTCATCAAACCTCGTAACTGCAATCGACCGGACGAACGAACCGACACGGTGCGTCACGCATGGTTAGTAAACGCTATAGTCGAATTCAAAGAGCTCCAATCGCGCCCTGCACACTCTTATCGTCCCATAACGCACGCAATTCCTCAAGTGGCGCATCCTCTACCGAAACCGGCAGACCGAATATACCAGTGGATCGCTTCTCTTCGTCGTAAGGGGACCAAGTAGATAACGAGTCCGTAGCGGGATTGCCCGTGTGCGCGAACGCCAACCAGGCATCCATTGTGGCTTCCGCAAGTTCGATGTGTGCCGGTTCACCACCGAAGAAACCGCGTGTTCCATCATTCAGATTGTGTGTGCCGAATACATAACCAATATCGATAGCATGGCAAGATTTCAAAATACCACCGTACGCGGGGGACTCGACCGTGAACAGATACTGATATGCATCCTTCAGTCGCGAGTTCAAAGTCTCCGCTAGCACGATCCCCGGCATACGAAACCCACGATCGGATTCCAATACTTGCCACACGTCGGCAGGTGTTACGTCAGAACCGTTACGAGAGAGAATCTCCTGGTACCCCTGTCCGAGTGCGCGTAAGTCCGGGCGCCCATTTTTTGGTTCAAGTCGACGCTCAAAATCATCTTGCGACATCGCCTTGATCGATGGGTCCATGACGCTAAAGAGTAACCACTCATCGCGAGTGCAACCCACCAATACAGAGACATCATCCGCAGAACCATTCGCTACGCAGTCGATAGGTCGGGCGGGTAGTTGTGCGCCGTCGATGCAGGGCTCGTAACACATCCAAGGCAACTTCGCTGAAACCTCAGCGCCAACTCGAGTGAGTTCCTCTGCAGATAGCTCAAGCAGCTTGCTCAAATTGCTGTTAGGCGATATTTCTAACGCGGCAAGTAATTGCGATGCAACATCGTTTGATTGAGCGAGCGTATTGGCTGTATGAGCAGCACCACTCTGAGGGATCGCTTTGTGGAAGAGACCTTTCGCTTCACGCAAAGCTAAGAGTGCACCAACACTCATACCTCCAGCAGATTCACCGAAAATCGTGACGTTATTCGGATCACCACCAAATCGAGCGATATTGTCCCGAACCCATTCCAACGCGAAGGCCTGATCAAGCAGTCCTTCATTGCCAGTTGAAGGTATTCGCCCACCGGTTACTTAATTTAAGTTCAAGAATCCCAACACGCCCAATCTGTAATTGATCGTAACGACAACGGCATTGCCGCGACGGGACAATATCGAACCATCGTAAATCGGCGATGAACCCGATCCCGTGACAAACGCACCACCGTGAATCCAGACCATAACCGGTCTCGCTTCATTGTCTGCGCTCGGTGTCCAGACGTTCAAACTAAGACAGTCTTCTGCCAATACCGGCGGCGTTGCACCCTGCGCAAACGAAAGCGCCCCCTGTTCGGCTGCAACGATTTGCCACGATATTGGTCCAAACTCAGTGGCTTGTCGCACCCCGGTCCAGCTTTCTGGCGGTTTCGGCGCCGACCAACGATCCTCCCCGGTCGGCGCGGCCGCGTACGGAATGTTCTTAAAAGACAGAACACCGTCAGCGTTAACACCAGCGACTGTACCGTACGAGGTTTCAACTTGAGTCATGACTCGGAATCTAAAAAGTAAATGTTCGCGTCGGGGATTATTCGGACGACGCTAGCGCTGATTAATGAGCACTTTCGCGATCGCCTAGTCTTCGTCCTCGTCGTTCAACGGTGCAGGACGAGTTGGCCGATGCGTGTAACGAGCATTTGGCGGCTCAAGAATCGCTAGCTTGCGATCGTCGATATCAGGATAAGTTCGGAAATCGTCGGGGTTGAAGTAATCGGCTGACCAAGTTGAGCCATGGGGAGAGAATTTGTAGAACAGTGTTCGGCGCGGCGCGTCAACCTGCCAGGGCAAAGTCCCATGTGTCAGTGCTTCCGTAAACACAATGGCATCGCCAGCAGCCGCTGAAATGCGTTTCACACAGTCGGGTACACCTTTTGTTAGATCTCGCCATACCGATGGCATTGCTACATTCGATTTATGGGACCCAGGCACGCATCCGAAACCACCATCGTTTGGAAACGTGTCGAATAATTCAAAGGACACTGAAACGAGTCCGTTGTAAAAACGATTGTCATGGTATGACGTGAACTGTGAGCCACCTGTACCCTTCCAACCGCCATGCAAGACAGCGCCTGCAAACCCCTTCTTCACGTGTGTATGCACATTGATGTGGTCAATGTGGAATGTGGGTATATAAGGGAGACCTCGTTTCGCTCGACCTTCTCGCACACCGTGATTTCCGATTATTTCCTCAAGCAATGGCGTAATCGAAGGCAAGTCAAGCAGATCCCGCCAAATCTTGCCCCAATGTAATGGTCCTTCACATTGCGCAATCGGAGGAAACTGCTCCGTTGAAGTTCGGAGTGTCGTGAGCAAGTCTTCAACTTGCGCTCTCTTCAAAGCATTCGGAATCACCAAGTAACCGAACGTGTCGAAGAGGTAACGTTGTTCCTCAGTCATCCCCACATGGGAGTCTGTTGAGTCGCTCACGATACTACGCGTGATGTGAGATGCCGGAAATATGAACGTCGACTGAAATGAATTTCAAGCAAATACGTGACACAATTTTCATAGTTCGCTCAAGAGCAAAGTCATCGTCACTTTAACCATAGGGTTTCATTGAAGACTTCTGTTAATTCATTCGCTCGACCGACCCAAGAGTGACTCGTGTGCAGACGTAAATCACCTATTCTCAAGCTGTAAACGATCGGTACTCCGGTGGGGAAGTAGTTGTCCTGCGCGTATTTATGTACGTCCTGAAATCCTGTTAGTTCATGTATTTCCAATGTGGGTCGATTCCGATTACGCGGATCCGCATTTTTAACTTCCTCTACCGCATTTAACATCGATTGCATAAGCTCAAATGGCCGCTCGAAATAGTATGCGTTCTCCGCTCTATTAAGTACCATCGAGACATTTCGATCCACGGTAACACCGTGTCTCGCCACTGAGTAGAACATTGTTATGGAACTAGGCAACTCGATTGCATCGTCTTCCGCAAGGAGGTGCACATTGAACTTCTCCATAAACCAAAGTGGCCACCGCCGCTCATCGACTCGAAGTCCTTCGCCAGTCGCATGCTGAAGCAAGACCTTAGGTAATGTCTGAATCGGTTTGAACTTAAGAGGGATGAAATCGCCGATGGCGATCGGTCTGTCAAACGGATAAGTACGGTTCGAAATCGGGATATTCTCAGTTTCTCCGCGCTGAATCGCTTCGGACAAAGCAGCTAAGATTGCTTGTGATCGACTTTGAATTTCAGAGATTTCGTCCGGAGTTAGGTCTTCCGGCGCTCTTGGCTCATGTACCTCACTACCCTCTTCGAACACATGTCCAAATAGTGCGGATCCGCAAAGAAAAACAACGGAAGCGTAGATCAGGCCGAACTGCCATTTCTTCAATTTTGTAAATCTACTGAATGACACTAAGTCGAATTTGTCCATCGTCGTTATCGATGATACCCAATCGTAATAATCGGGTTTATCGTCGCAGATTTCGCCATGCCGATGGATCCGCAACATTCGACTTTTGCGCCCGAGACACGTAGCCGAAACCACCTTCGGAGAAGCAAGGGACAAGCATGTGGTGTTGTTGATCCATCATGCCTAAATCAAATTTGTCTTGTCACTCAATAGACAATCTGCCAATAAACCCTCTCGCCCTTTCCTAGTTCATCTTCTACGCGATCCCTAGACGATCGAACTGTTCGTGTGGCGCTTCAACGGCATTCAATCCTTCATGGAGCAATTCAATCATGTCCTTTTCATCGCCAGCTCCTAGGCGATTTTCGTCCTCGGCGGGATCAAGATCAATGTTGTACAAATGGTGTTCATTGACACGAGGTCTAGCACACCAGTAGGGCAACAGATCACCTTCCTGAAACGGTTGCCGTATGACAGGTACATCCGAGCCAGGCATATAGTCCAGCGTCGCACGCATGTCTGGTTTCGGCCACAGACGATGGATTCCTGCGTACAACATTGTCGACCAGCGATTGGACCACATGGATAGAGGGAATCCGTTGTCAACCGGTGCCCGTGCGTACTTACGATGACCGTCGTAGACCATCACCCAATTGCCAAAGACGCCCCCGATTGCCCATTCCCTGACATGCTCCGCGTCACCGGTGAGGAGCGGCACAAGCGAAACGCCGTGTGTGTGATGATCCGGTTCAATATCAAATACGTCACAGAGGGTTGCGTTGATATCGACGTTGGTAGTTAGTGCATCGATATGTTTCGACTCAACGCCCGGATACGCGATGTAGAGCGGCGTATGCCCGAGCGGTTCATATTGCGGTACCTGTGGTTTTCCCCAAATGTCCTTTTCGCCAAGATAGTGACCGTGGTCGGTACAGAGAATCACTATTGTGTCGCGCCACAGATCGCTCCTATCGAGCGCATCGAGAACTTTACCGAACCAGTGGTCGATCATGGAGAGCTTCGAACCATAGTTACATCGAATGTGACTGCCTTCGCGTTCTGTTATTACGCCGCGCTCAATATTTCGTACGCCATATGGAGGCCAGATGATGCGTGGACCCTCCCATGTTGGGTCATATCGATCCATCCATGGTGTCGGAGAATCGAATGGTTCGTGCGGATCGAACTCGTCGACATATAGCAGAAATCGATCGTGAAAGTCTGAGTTTAAGTCAATCCAGTTCGCCGTTGCATGCATCGTTTTCGGTCCTGGAAAATCCAGTTCCTCCCGAAAATACGTACGCGAACGGTCGTAATGCCACTCGCGACTACCTGCAGGTAACGCGGGTGCTCCAATCCAAGACGGATCTGGTCTCGATTTCCATGGATCGTTCTCGTGTCCGCGCAGGTATTCCCATGCAAAGAAATCTGTGTGATAGTTCTCGCCACCTGTTTCAAATAGGTGTGGATGATCGGTGAATAGCATCGTATTCACACCCGCTTCACGCAGATGAGCCGTAATCGGGCGTTCCCACAGTTCGATCGAACCCCACGGTTTCCATAGAAAGTCCAAAGCACCGCAGAGTAGATCGTGTCGGGCTGGCATGCAGGGAAACGAGCCGATGAAGTGCCGATTGAATCGAACGGCACGTTGCGCGAAACGATCTATGTTTGGTGTGTCGAACTCGTTTCCACCGTAGTCACCAATCATGTGTCGGTTCAAGCTATCAAGCAAGATCACAATCGCGTTTTTGGGCTTTGGTAAAGATGGCATCACGCGTCTCAAATTCTGTGATTACGAATGTGCTCGGACATGCTCTCAACACATACACTTGAATAATACGTTGGCGTTTTAATACGAAACGAGGACCCTAATGAGCTCAAAACCTGATACAGCACGTGTATTTGGTGAGGATATTCATATCCCTGGTTTAGACGGTTGGGTCTCGAGTATTGCAGCTAACGGATACACCTTAATTCCTGATTGGCTCACGTCCAAGCGCGTCCGAAAACTAGGCGAGGATCTGCGTCGAGAGGTCAATCCAATTCGTGAACTCATGCCGCCTGATTTCACCACTGTTCGTGCTCACAACTTACTTGCGAAGACTCGATGCGTCGATGACTTGGTCTGCGATCCTCGACTAGTAGCGCTTGTTCACGGCGTGTTAGGACCGTACATTCAGATATCTGTAGTGGCGATGTTTGATCTATTACCGGGGGCTAAAGCACAAGGGTTACATCAGGATGACGGTCTATGGCCGATTCCGCGCCCTCACCCACCGTTTGTCGTCAATGCGGTCATAGCGGTCGACGAATTCACCAAAGAGAACGGCGCAACGCAGCTTGTCCCTAAATCTCATCTGTGGCATGACCAAACCGTCAAGCAACCACCTGAAGTCACGCCAATTCAGGTTGAAATGAAACCCGGTACGATGCTCATTTGGACGGGTGCGCTTTGGCATGGCGGTGGCGCTAACAATACAAATGAAAGTCGCCTCGCCATAGACATTAACTTCAATCTGTCCTATCTTGCTCAACAAGAGAACCAATACGTCGGTGTACCTCGATCAGAAGTAGAAAAAATGCCAGAACGTTTGCAAAGATTGATCGGCTATAAGTTCGGTTTGAATCACGTTGGTCCTGGCATGGTCGATCTTCGCGATCCACTTCGCATGAGAGATCGAGTCAGTTACCAATACGATGTGAACGCCGACGACGTACCTAACATCGGCTCATTAACCTGATTTACTAACTCACTCACGCACGGAGATTTCATGTCTTCTTCTACCATCGTCGTCGATGACCGCATTGACGCTTATCTTCTAAAACAAGGAAGACCTGAATCGGAAACTGCGGCCGCGCTTCGCGAGGCAACTGCGCCTATGCCAGCAGCGATGATGCAAGTATCGCCACTGCAAGGTGCATTCATGTCCTGGCTTGTAGGTTTTATGAATGTAGAGAACGCCCTAGAAGTCGGCACATTTACCGGATACAGCGCTTTGTGTGTCGCCGAAGCACTACCAGATCACGGAAAACTGATCGCCTGTGACGTAAGTGAAGAATGGACAAGGATGGCAAAAGAGTACTGGGAGCGTGGGGGTGTCGCTCACAAGATCGACTTACAGCTCAGACCTGCGGCTGAAACGCTCGACTCGCTCATCTCTGACGAACGAGAGGGCTCATTCGACTTCGCGTTTATCGATGCGGACAAACCTAATTACGACGTCTATTACGAGCGTTGCTTGCAACTGTTACGCGTCGGGGGTATCGTCGCCGTCGACAACGTGTTGTGGGGAGGTCGGGCAGCGAACAAACTGGCAATTGATGAATCCACGAGAGCCATACGCGCGCTCAATAAGAAAATCCAGAACGACGATCGCGTTAGTAACGTTATGCTGCCAATCGGCGACGGTCTAACTCTGGCGACCAAGTTCTAATCACACCGGCTCGCGCCAATCTACCTTCGCTGGATGCGTGAACGCTGCACCTAACGTGCGCGTTCACGCATCGGTTTGTCTTAAAGAGTCGACCAAGGTCCTTCGATCGCGAAAGTGACGCCAGGTGATTGAAGATTCGCATATAACGTTTGACCATCTGCCGAGAACGTCGCACCCGCCCACTCGGAACGACGGTAATCTTGAGCCTCTATTCCCGGTCGTCCCGGCACGCCACTCGTAAGGTCCGCGTTGTTTTCCGCAAACGTAATGACCTCGTGTCCGGGTTGCTTCGCAATTAACAGGCGACAGCCATACTTCAACGTATTGTCTGGGTGACTTACACCGCCGCCGTCCTCACAAAGGACGATCATGCCATTCACAGGATTAACTGCAATATTGTCGATCGCATCTGCTTCGTCTTCAGAACCAGACGCATAGATACATACGAGTCGCTCGATACTTGCGTCATACAGCCAGACACTACCGGTCCCAGCCGGTCCACCTGCCGTATCAATCCAATAGAGCCGCCCTTCATACTCCCATATACCTTCGCCACGGCTAAAGTAAGCGCCACCGTCTGCTTCACCCTGTAAGAACGGACCTGACTTGCCTTCACCCATTAAGTTTTCGAAGCCGTTGCCGTAACTATTCAGTATTTCAGGATCGGCATCTGGGTCATCGATAGGTGCCCATTCGACATCGAATGCGGCGCCTTCTGGCGATGCAGTCAGATTTACGTTTGCTTTTCCTTTGACTCTTAGCATCGACAGCTTTCCACCTTCATCAAGTGCACCGACTTTCCTCTCTAGATTGTTCGGTACGAATCGATAAAAGCCGGAATTCGGACCGTTATCCTCCGTCAAGTAGGCATTACCAGTCGTTGTATCAATCGCGACTGCTTCGTGTCGAAAGAACCCCATGTCCTTAATCGGCGCGCCAGAGGCCTTTCCTAAGTGAGGGGGTGGCACCTCAAAAACGTAACCGTGGTCTTTTGCGCTTGACCCATCCGGCAGTCTAATGTTGCTACCTCGAAATGAAGTTTCTTCACACGTCAACCACGTACCCCATGGCGTTGGTCCACCTGCACAGTTGATCATCGTACCGCCAATCAACGGGACGGTTTCCTTAAATCGACCTTCTCGAAGTACGACGCCCGTCACACCACCTCCGATTCCGAGTGGTGATCCCACCCGCTGAAGAACCTGCGCTGGCAACTGAAAGTCATCGTAAACGGGTACACCTTCCCCTTCAATCGTATCGGCGTAGTACCTTTCGTGATTTCTTAGAAGGACGATTTCGGATTCGTCCGCGCCTTCAACAACTGCCATTCCGTCATGGCGATCGGGTACTAGACCACCGGTAGTCATCGAATCGCCGGTCCAGCTCATACTTCGGTACGTGAATCCCTCCGGTAACTGAATTAGCTCAAGACCTGTTTCTGCATCAACAGTCGGCCGTAGCTGCGAAGCGCCACGTACAACCGGTGAAGCAAACACTAGTGGCGCCGTGCCTACTCCTAGAAGAGTCTTACCAAGTAACTCTCGGCGACTAACCATACCCCCGCTCCTAGAATTTGATGAATGGCTGTGACTGTCATTCTATAAATCACCTGTATTCATCTCGTTAAATAAATTGACTGGATCGAGTGACCCGTCGACCCGAGTAGTTCCCTATCTGACAATCGCCGCCTTTCTATTAGGAATGCTCGTCGTCGTACTTGGCGCATACACACGGCTTGTCGACGCGGGACTTGGGTGCCCTGATTGGCCAGGCTGCTATGGCTTTCTGACGGTACCACAATCCGAAGTGGATATCGCAACGGCGAATGAGCGATTTCCAGAGATGCCTCTCGAAGCAGACAAAGCGTGGCCAGAAATGGTGCATCGTTACGCTGCAACGCTACTAGGCGTTGTGATTCTGGCAATACTCTTTACGGCTATCGTCAATAAGTCGCCACTTACCTACCCGATTGTTTTAACTGTTCTCGTCATCGCGCAAGGGATTTTTGGCGCGTGGACTGTTACGCTGAAACTATGGCCGCAAGTGGTAACCGCGCATCTATTGGGTGGATTTGCCACGGTCGCTTTGCTCGGGCTCTACCTGATCAAACAAAAGGTTGTGCCGCCGATTGATCTGCCATTTTCGGCGTTTCGTGCCGCGTTACTCGTACTCTGTGTATTGATACTGCAAATCACACTGGGTGGTTGGACGTCGTCAAACTACGCCGCATTGGCTTGCCCAGATTTTCCGCTGTGCCACGGGCAATTAATACCAGACATGGCTTGGTTCAGAGGATTCAACATATTTCAAGATATCGGCCCGAATTACCTAGGCGGCGAGCTATCTAACGACGCGCGAATCGCGATTCAATTCAGCCATCGACTGGTGGCGCTCGTACTTACCGCCATTACGATCTGGCTGATCATTCGCTTGAAAGGAAATGTCCGCTGGTTACTAGGTGCCGTATTAGCAACGCAATTCGCACTCGGTGTATCGAATGTGTGGTTCGATCTTCCCTTGGCGGTCGCAACACTTCATAATCTTGGAGCCCTTGTGTATCTGCTCGTAATCGTCTATATCCTTTACGGTACGCGCACCCGTAGCTCAGTTGGATAGAGCGTTTGCCTCCGGAGCAAAAGGTCACAGGTTCGAATCCTGTCGGGTGTGCCAATTCAAACGACGTATCGTCGATCTGCTAGATATTCAATAAGATCGGCTAACCAGGGTTCGCTAAGGTTTCGTACGGAACGCCGAATCGCCATGAACAGAAGACTCTTAGCGTATCGATCATGTTCTACGATCGCGTAGTGAAGCGTTTTTTCGATTTCTGACGACGTCAATTGAGTCATCGTTAGCGCTAGCGCAACATTCTCCCGTACCGTTGATCGTGACATTCCACCATTGTTCGTATTGTCTGGTTCTACATCATGATCTAGTCGTGCGATCAAGCGATCGTTAACATCAAGCGCGTTCGCGTGCGTGCGCAGCAGAATGCCTAAGGCGTACGCAGCATTTGACCTGACCAAGTCATCAATATCGTTCTCTACTCGGTCAATCAGCCAATCGACTGCCATTTGATCGCAGCACATGGCTTCACGAAGCGCTAAGACCGTTGCTCGTCTAATCGGCGCACGATTGTCCGACATCATTCCTTCAAATTCGCGACTGTCGATCGAATTTACAAGACCTAACGCGTAGCCAGCAGCGCGTCTCACAGCTTCCTGATCGTGCGCGATGAACGAAATCAACGCGTGACGGATGCGATCGTCAACATTTGCCAATAAACCTAACTCATACGCGATTCGTATGCGTTCCGCATCCGTGCCCGCATCAACAAGCATGTCAGTCGTAGTGTCATTGCGAGAAAGATCCCAATTAGGCGTCTCGCCGTTCAACCAGTACCAATTTCTCTCAACGATCCGTGCGATCTTCGCATTGTCGATCTGAGGTACTGGGACAGACTCGCTACGCCTCGTCGGTGTTGAGGGTGATGTCGCTCGATACAAGTAGAACTTGTACATGAAGCGTCGACCATCAAAGTCAGGTTCCTGACGCGTACCGCGATGAGAAAGATCGTACGACGCAAGAATCGCGCCGCCGCACGGTACCTCCAGCTTCCTGCGCTCCAAGTTAGGAACACCCCACGTGTCTGCAACTTTTTGGATGTAGTTATCTCGTTCTTGAAGGGACGCGGTTGTAGGATCGAAGCGCTTCAAACTTCGTCCTAGTGGGTCACCACGGTGCCAGGTACCGTCGGGAAGCTCGTAGTCGTTCGTCCAATACTGGGTTCCCGGCAGTACCTCCGTGGGTCCGGTGGTCTGATCCGTCGGCTGAGGATAGTAGAAGAGCATGGCCCAGTCTGGACGATGGGACCGATAGTGGCCGCGGTCATTCCACGGTAAATTACCGTCTTGGTGGAAGAACTGGTCATTCGCCGAGGACTCATGGATAAAGTCGTGTGGATAGAGCTGCCAGTCTTCTCCTAGGATGCTTGTGATCGCACCATCTATCGTCGGACTACGCAACAGTAACTCGGCATCGGGAATGCGCTGACGCAGGTTGTCTGCGATGACCTTGATGTGCGGCGCAGCACCTTGACTCGCTGCGCCTTGTGCCATTCCGTAGGTCCAGCACGCCGCTTCGAACATACGCTGATGAAACGCTTGATCTAGCTCAGTTGGATTAAGTACGACATACCCGTCCTCCAGATACTGAACGATCTGTTGGTTATTTAGAAGTATGGAATCTATCATCCGCAGAGCTGATCAGCTAAATCCGTGTAACTTTCGGCTTGAATTTCGAAACCTGACGAATCGCCTTCTGATCCCATTTCCCAAACTTTAGGCTTAACGTGCGCTGCCTTCAAGCCCGCGCGTTGTGCCGCAGCTAAATCAGGCGGATGACACGCGACCATCATAGTTTCGGACGGTTCAACACCAAAGAGTCTCGCCGCCTTCTGGTATGCCTCGGCTTCCGGTTTGTAGACGCCAAGGAATTCACACGACAAGTACGCATCCCAGTCGATACCTGCGTGCTTCGAGGAGTCTACAACGATCGACAACGAGAGCACAGTTAGGATAGAGACGACGTAGCGTTCCCTTAGGCGTACGAGCGCTTCCGGGACGTCCTCCCATACGTTCATACGATGCCACGCGGAGTTCAAACGTTGTTTGTCATTCTCAGTTAGTTCTAGTTCGTTGTATTGTTCACCCAGTTCGTCCAAGACCGCAAGATGAATCTGGTCCGCGTTGCGCCACGAAAGATCTCCCTTCCGTACTTCGGCGAGTGTCTCGAACATTCTGCGACGCCATTGAAAACAAAACGCAGGAACATCTAACTCGATACGCCGCTCGTCCGCGAGCTCTTTGACAGCCCCTTGCGTGGACGACTGCCAATCAAATATGCTACCACCCACATCAAATGTCAGTACCTTTACCTTACTAAGCATCTAATTCATCTCCTACGTTTCGTACCTTCGATTATCTTGCACTATGTCAGTCGTAATACGATGGAATAACAGTATCGCAACGCGTGAAGCTAAGCTGGTTTGTAGCAACATGCCTGTCTAGCAACCTGACTAAGGTGTATCTTGGAAAATCCAATCTCATAAAGGTAACATATCAGTTACCATTTCCACATAACGAAGGTTAAGGAATTTGTTGATGCTCGCGAAGTCAGTCCATTCGCGAGATGGTTCGATCAATTGAACGATCACGCTGCAGCAAGGGTCACTTCCGCAGTGTCAAGACTTGAGCAAGGCAATTAATCCAATGTGAGAAGTGTTGGTGGGGGAGTACTCGAGTATCGGATCGACTTTGGTCCCGGCTACAGGGTTTATTTCGGGAAGGAAGGCGATGAAGTTATTGTCCTGCTTGGCGGCGGCACAAAAGTGCGTCAGCAACTAGACATCGATCAGTCACGTAACCGATGGCGTGACTACCGTCTGCAAAAACGGCAAGAGGAACAGAGCAAATGACTTTAACACGATATTTCACGGAAACCCTCAAGGCACGAATTGAGAGGGATCCGGGCTTCCGTGCAGCGCTTCTTGAGGAAGCCGTGCAGTGCTTGCTCGTGGGCGAATTGGACGTTGGCAAATCCGTGCTACGCGATTATGTAAACGCCACAATAGGTTTTAAAGAGCTAGGCTGCTTGACCGCTAAATCCCCGAAGAGCTTAATGCGAATGCTCAGTCCTCAAGGTAATCCGCAAGCAAAGAACCTATTCGATATCATCGCCTATCTTCAGGAACGCGAGGGGGTACAACTAAAGGTCACCGCGACTCGCTGAGGAAATTGCACATGCCTATGGAAAACCCACCACACCCAGGAGGTGTCGTAAAACGGCGATGTCTAGAACTGCTCGGACTGACGGTTACGCGTACAGCCGAAGGACTCGGGGTCCCTCAACAGACACATTCGGAATTGATCAATGAACGTTCAGGCATTTCAATTGAGATGGCTATCCGACTCTCTAAGTCATTCGGTTCAACTCCTGAAACCTGGCTTGGAATGCAGATGGCGTTCGACCTCTGGCAATTACGCAATCGCGAAGGCGAGATCGAGGTTGAACGGTTCGCGTCGGAACGCGAGTTCGCAGCCACCTTTAAAACAACCTAGATGTTTTTGCTAACCAGTTTGATTTGAAATGAGAAAATAGATGCCACCTCTATCCACAAGAGACTTCGACTTCTTCGAAGCTTGCACAGCAGTGGTGGACCGATTGATAGGGTTAAAGACCCCCTAATCCACGGATCGTTGGAATCGGTGATACGAGCAATTGCTGGATAAACGACCAGTTCCGACGCACACACCAACACTTTTCGAGCACTCGCCATTTCGCGACTAACCAGGCTAAAGATAATTTGAGAGGAAACGACTCATCTCAATTTCAATCCCCGAATAGGATTCCTCGATGAAACTCTACGACAGCACACTCGCGCCTAATCCGCGACGAACTCGCATTTTTCTCGCTGAAAAAGGCGTTGAGTATGAAAAGGTGGAGTTCAATATCCCGAAAGGCGATAACCTGGATCCTGATTTTCTAAAAATCAGTCCGCGCGGGCTACTTCCTACGTTGGTACTTGATGACGGGACCGTACTGGACGAATCCGTGGCGATCTGCCGATACTTCGAAGAAACAGTACCCGAACCGAACCTTATGGGAACCGACGCTAGGAGCAAAGCTCTAATCGAAGCAAGACAGCGACATATGGAATTCGATGGGTTGCAAGGCGCCGCCGATGCTTTTCGCAATTCCTACCCAGGCTTCGCGAGGCGCGGACTCGGTGGTAGTGTTGGCGAGGTACCCGCAATTCCTGAACTCGCTGACCGTGGAAAAGCAAGCGTCGCGCGATTCTTCGCACGGCTTGACGAATATTTGGCGGATCATGCTTATTGTGCCGGTGATACGTTTTCCATCGCCGACATTACTGCGTTTTGTGCGGTTGATTTCGCAACGACCGCTGCTCGCATTCCGTTTCCGGAGGACAAACCTAATCTCAAACGCTGGTACGATGAAGTGTCAGCACGACCGAGTTCAAGCGCTTAGCGCACTTCGACTCGAAAAACAGGGGGATAACCATGTCACATGACATCGTTGTAAAAGATGGATTAATCGTTGACGGTACCGGCTCAGCTCCGTACTACGGAGATGTCGCAATCGACGGTGATACGATCACACAAGTTGGAAAAGTCGAGGGCACTGGCACCAAGACGATTCAAGCAGACGGCAAAGCGGTAACACCCGGCTTTGTGGACCTTCATACCCATTTTGATGCACAAGCGGGTTGGGATCCGTACCTAACGCCAGTTTCTTGGCACGGCGTAACCACTGCGTTATTTGGTAACTGTGGTGTTACGTTTGCTCCTTGCAAGCCGGCCGATCGGGACTTCCTTGCAGGTATGATGGAAACGGTCGAGGACATCCCTAAGAACGCGATTCTGACGGGCTTGCCTTGGGACTGGGAGTCGTACGGTGAGTACCTGGATTCCATAGAAAAGCTCAACCCCGCGATCAACATCACGGGGATGGTCGGACACTGCGCTTCCCGTTTCTATGTGATGGGTGAGCGTTCCATCACCGATAACGCGACAGATGATGAAATCAAACAGATCGCTGAGCTCGTCGGTAAATCCGTCGCAGATGGCGCGATCGGATTTTCGACCAATCGCTTGCCTGGCCACGTATTACCAGATGGTCGCTCGATTCCAGGTACTTTTGCTGAACCAAAAGAGTTAGTTGCGATATCGGAACAGGTCGGTAAACACGGCGGAATCGTTCAAAGCGTGCTCAACTACGGTAAATTGGACGAAGAGCTCGATATCGTGCGGAAGCAAGTTCGAGCGGCAGGGACTCGAGCTTTGTTCTCCGCGCCCTATACACCGAGCAACAATGGTGGTGTATCCGTATACGACGAACCAATCGCCGACATGCAGGCGGAGGGACTTGACGTAACGGCACTTACATTACCTCGCTCAGGTGGTTTTCTATCCGGTCTACGTACCGACATGTTCATGTTCCGCACACCTGCATGGAATGAGCTTCGAGCGATGCGGTTTGATGATCGATTGGCTGCGATTCGCGATGCCGATAAGCGACAAAGACTAATCGACGAAGCTAAGGAACAACCGAACACCCGCCGCGCTACCGCCAACTGGTACTGGCTCGGTGATGAAGACCGACCGAATTACACGAAAGGGGATTCGGAAAGCCTTGAATCACTCGCAACAGCAGCGGGTGAACATCCCGCTGAAACATGGCTGCGATTTATGCTGGAAAGCGATGGTGAAGCGTTCTTCCACATTCGCTTCTTTAATCTTCAATTAGACGCACTTCCCGCCTTCCTCAAGAAAGAGTATGTTCTTCCAGGGATCGGAGACGCTGGCGCACACGTAAGTCAAATCATGGATTCTGGTTGGACGTCGTTCATGCTCGCTCATTGGGTACGAGATAAAGAGGCGTTCACATTAGAAGAAGCCGTTCGCAAACTAACGAGCACACAAGCCCGCGTTGTTGGCTTCAACGATAGGGGTACGCTCGATGAAGGCATGAAAGCCGATGTCAACGTCATCGATATGGATCGCGTCGCTGAACGTCAGCCGCAACTCGTACACGATTTCCCTGGTGAAGCACCGCGCTTAATCCAGAAAGCAGTCGGTTATCAAGCGACGATCTGTAATGGATCTCTGATTCTTGAGAACGACGAGCACACCGGTGAGAGATCGGGCCGAGTGCTAAGGAACCCTAACACCTAGACATAACGAAATTTAGTTACATACAAGCGCGGCCGAACTGACCGCGCTTGTATTGATTAAGCAAATAACCTTAGTCGGGTTGTTTCCTGTTTTCTTCCAACATCATTATTCAATTGCGGACGCGGATTGAATGCTCCTCTTGTTTCGTACAAAGTCAATTTCTGCTACACGACCCCCGCCCACATAAATCGCAAGAGCCACGCTGCAAATCAGAGTAATTAGTAACAAGGTCCGGACAAGCAATCCAAAATCCAAACCGGGCATGAATATGAAGCATGCGCCCACACACATGTCGATGCGAATTTGAAGAAAATCCTGGAATTTGGTTGTGCGCTTTGGGTACGCGGCACAAGCCCAAGTAAAACAAAGCAGATTCACTGTAATTAGCAATAACGCTTCATCGTAGAAGTTCGCGTAACCAGACCAATCAGCCGAGGGTTTTTCAATGAATATTGCATGGACTAGCGTAAAACAAACTACGAAGGCACTAGGGAAAATGCTCGCTTTCAGAATTCTCCGCGCGTATTCTGTACCAAGGCACACTCTGGAATCGCCTAATCCAAATTGCCACGCTTGACCCATCCACAATCCGGGGTTTTTGAGCAGACCAAACGGTGTCCCTGTCCCAATATAAACGATGATCCCTGTAACGATTGATAACACTAACGAG
This sequence comes from Gammaproteobacteria bacterium, assembly GCA_026707905.1. Classification (GTDB taxonomy): domain Bacteria; phylum Pseudomonadota; class Gammaproteobacteria; order Pseudomonadales; family Azotimanducaceae; genus Bin55. The sequence continues at coordinate 48,097 of JAPOVY010000069.1, forward strand.
TGATTGCTCCAAACTGATAAACCGCCGTGTTCGAATGAGAAAACGCTCACGAAAACGATCCCGATGATCGGGATCGGCCAGATGAAAGAAGGTAAAGCGTGTACAGAAGGAGCCGCCCATCCACTAATCCTTAACCTACCTGCTACATTTGGATGAAATCGTTCCATAGCTGCCACCAAGAATGTGTCACTCACGATTGTGATCTTTTCAAACTCTCGTTTCAAGAGCCATGTTGCAATAAGCGCAACAGCCATCCCTACAAGCTGTACAAACATGTTAGAGATGCTTACGAGAATGACCGAACGTGTCTCGACAGGAGCAAATGTAAACAACGTCCAAAAGACCAAAGCGAAACAAAAGATCAACGTCAAGTAAATCGAACCTAACTTACTATCCGTCCGCCTCGTATAGCAGGTTACTACTAAAGAAACCATCGTAATCATCCAAGCTAAGCCAATCGGAGGAGTAAAACTCTGCATCACAACGGAGACTAAGAAGGCGAGAGCAAAATAAACCCCGACGATTCCTAAGCTCGTTCTCAAGATTTTTCTGCGATATGCGGGTACGAGCTTATTCAGTTCCCACGCCATCGTGCGTCTGATGAAACTGATGCTCTCCCCGTATGCCAGTGCGGCAACAAGGAACATAGCGGAAGCGCCAGCAGCTCGCGATGAATCTATTATTCGCAGATTCAGTGGAACCACGACGACTATGAAAAGCCACAACGCTAATTGGAATTTGTGACTTCTCGACGTGAAGAGAACGTCCTTCACGTGGTTACTCCTATGAACAGATCTTCCAATGTCGTTTCTTCGACTCGCGCTTCGGGAGGTAGATCCAAATCCTCCGTATACCAGACCCACCTTTGCGTGCCCTTTCCCCCCAGTACACTCTTGATCGAACGAATACTCGAATCCTCAACCGTTACCAGTCGTACGTGCTGTTTCAGCGCATCGATCGAGCTTTGGCAGACGATTCGCCCTTCATGAAGAATCGCGATGTGCGAGCAGATTCGTTCGACGTCGCTTGTAATGTGGCTAGAGAGCAAAATCGTCTGATCGTGGTCGATATTCATTTCTACCAGCATACGCAGGAATTCTCGACGTGCAGCCGGATCCAGTTTTGCTACGGGTTCGTCCAGTAGCAACAGATCAGGCATATGGCCAATCCCAAGCAGGATTGACACTTTTTGTTGGTCACCTGGTGAGAGTTCGCCGATTTTTCGATTAGCGAGTCTCCATTCCTTGATTAAGCGTGCAATTAACTCAGCATTCCATTCGTCTTGATAGAAGCTTGCGACAAACTCAACACAGTCCTTAACTTTCATCCAACTGAAATTGTCGAACGCTTGAGGAACGTAACCGATACGTCTTCGGATTTCAGATGGCGAATCCTCAGACGGTACTCCGAATACTGTTGCTTCGCCACCATCTGCATGCATCAGCCCTAGCGCGACACGCATGAGAGTCGTTTTTCCACAGCCATTACGACCCAGTAAACCTGTAACCGAGCCTTGCTCTAGCTTCAGGTTCGTACCGTTTAGTACATTGATCTCATCGTAACTAAGCGAGACACAACTAAGTTCTAGAGGCGTCTGCGTCATGATTCCTCCCAAAGTCGCTCAATTTGGGCAAGTAATTCGGACCGAGACATTCCAACTTTCTTCGCGTAAGCGATAAGCTCCTTGCTTTCACGTGTCGCAATTCGCGCGCGCATCGGTCCACTTTCTGCGACCACCATTCCGATCCCTCTTTGTCGCTTCACGATTCCCGTTTGGTCTAACAAGGAGTACGCCTTCGATACCGTCATTGGGTTTACCCCCAACTCAGTAGCAATTGCCCGTACCGACGGCAGTTTGTCGCCAGGTGATAGTTGACCACTCGCAACGAGAGTCCGGCTTTGGTTAACGATCTGCTGGTAGATCGGGACATTCGATGATGGATTTATCTCGAACAAACTAACTGGACAACCGTATTACTATATAATAATACACTGTGTTACGCATAGGCGAATTAATCAACCAAGTACACACGTCAGTCGCATATACAGTGGTACGATTCACAGGAATAGTCTGCAAGCACTTGGCGAATATCTGAATTCTCGCACTGCCTAATGATCGTATCAATTGACGAGAAGATGAATGCAAACTGACGCTCATCGAACTACAAACGCAATCGAACATCGTGACTCAATGCGTGCATATCTTGACGATGGTAAGAAGCGCGCGTTGCGACTTCCGAATCGCGGATCGATTACGTACGACGAAACCGGATCAATCTCACAAGCGATTCTCGATGCCTACTGGCAGTATGGGTTTTTTGTCTTTACTGGCGTCCTGAGAGCTGATGAAGTCGAGGAACTTCGAGCCGATGTAGAACGCGTACTCGACGGTGCACCAAGTTCTCGGGGAGACCCACTAGACCACCGTGGTCAACCTGCGGTAGGTCACCAGTTCAAACGTCCGTCCTTCAGTTTCTCGAAGCCACTATCAGACCCACTAGGTGGTACGGAACGCAATCATGGTCGTCACCCCGTCAAGATGGCCGAACCGATACCTGACGAGAATGCACCAGAGGAATTCATCGATCTCCTTATTGGGAATCTACAAATCATGGATTCGTGCTTACGGTTGTATGGCCATCCTGACCTTCTTAGTGTAGCTGCTGCAGTCAACGGCGACGACTTCGTACCGTTCAACGAAGTTACCTTTTTGAAGGAACCTGGGCTCGGCGTATCAGTAGCGTGGCATCAGGACGGTACAACGCATTGGGATTCGCCTGATTGGAACCAAGGAAAACACGGCTTCAACTTTATGGCGCAAATCTATGGGAGTACGCCTTCAAACGGAGTTTGGGTGGTACCTGGTACGCACAAACAGGGGAAAGTTGACATCAAAGCACTTGTAGAAGAGTCTGGTTCCGAGAGGATCTCAACCGCCGTGCCCATGGTATGTGACGCTGGCGATGTCGTGATCTCAAATCGTCAGCTTGTACACGGTTCATTTGCGAATACATCGACAGAACGTCGAGTCACGCTGAACATGGGATTTCTCCCTCGCGAAAGCGTCCTCAATGTGACGAACGTTAATTTCGCGGGTCGAGAGCAAACCTACGATGAAGAGCGTGTACATCAGCGATCGCGCATGATCGCCATCGGCATCGATGCTCGGCACCAGAGATTTCCTGACGAGCGCCGATACGTGTATCAACCACTTGTTGGTGAAGAGGACCTGAATAGGTGGAACGAGGACACGCGAGAGACCGTCGTTAAGGACTATAACCTACTTGATGTGCACCTCTAATGGGCGATACATTTCGCCCGACAGTAATTCCTCAAACAACTGAAGGAGTCACTTAACCCTTCGTACTCACAATTAACTTATATCTCCCGTTCGATGGTAAACGTAGTCTAGCGTCGTTTACCTACTACCATGAACGGGATATTGGCATGCGCTGCATTTCCTTGTCCGTCGTATACCTCTACAAATATTCGATAAGTGCCAGCTTCCGGCGCCTTCAAACGCACTGTTGCTTGGTCAGACGCCCCGGCGAACGTGTTCGGGATATCTGCAATCGATGCTTCTAAGTCGCCGCCGATGGTAGTCGCATCGCTCTCTGGTTTAACGGACCATCGATAGGTGAGATCGTCGTTCTCAGTATCGCTTGCGACGACTTTAGCAACGTAATTCCTTCCTGATGTCAATCGAACGCTGTCGGATGCAGAACGACGGGCCAGTGAAATCGACTCGAGTACCGGTGCTTGATTTGTTGGAAGCCGACCAGTCCACACCAA
>JAPOVY010000069.1:51898-78321 GCA_026707905.1 Gammaproteobacteria bacterium
CACACCAACTCTAGTGCGTCAACCGCGCCGGTCGTAGCACCACTCTCTGTAAATAGGCTGAACCACGTCTGGGTACGTTCTTGCTTGTGTCCCCAAAGGAACGCATACGATCCGAGACCTGGTCCGAGATACGGCAGAATCAAGTCTCGGTATTGACCAAGAAAGTGGCGAGCTTTCTCTGTACTGGTAGGTTCGATGGCTGCACCCCAGCGCGTCTTACCAACTTCCCAATGACCTAAGGGTCCCCATTCAGTTACCATGAATGGACCTTTCTCTAGATACACGATCGCCTTCGGCATCAACGCGAGTGCGCCATAAGCTTGAATACTCACAAAATCCAAATCCGGTGCGCGTTCCCTAACCAACTCAACCGTTTCACGGTCCAAAGCTGTAATCGTTGTGGTTGTCACGTGATTTGGGTCGAGTTCGTGAATCATGCGTGAGAGTTCGTTGACTTCGTCATACACGCGATGATTCGTGAAGCTCATATCGAGCTCGTTGCCGATAATCCACGCCAACAATGCTGGATGGTCCTTGTACTTAAGGACTGCATCCCGCACATTTGCCCGTTGAACCGCGATGCTCTCAGCATCGTCATAGTTAAACCCGAATCGTTCGGCAGCGACCGGCAAGCCCATCGCTACGGTCAATCCGTGTTGCGCGGCTTCGTCGAGGGTTGACTGGGCTTCTTCTACACCCCAGGTGCGAACTGAATTTCCGCCTCGTTTAGCGAGCGTTTCGAGTCCGACTCCCGCAACACCTGCGCCTCTAACGAGATAGGGTTTGCCGTCTCGAACTAGTGTGTAACCACCTTCGAAGGCTACTACTTTGACAGGAACCGCTTGAGCCTGACTTAGAGTAGCCGCAAGCGTAAGAACTACGCTCGCGGCTATCCATGCGATTTGTCTAGCCGTCGTTAATCCAAGTGTCATCTAGACGCAAGTGCGAGACACTTCAAAACAGCTCTCAGCCTTCCTATAGATCTCCGAAACGATAGCTTGCGCGTATTCCTGCGAGACGAGGTCGGGTGAAAAACCGCGTGTTATCGAACTGAGTGATGATCTGTGCAGCTTCGTGTACGTCCCCAGTTACGTTGCTGACAAAACCTTCGATCCGAAAGCGGTCGTTCTGGTGCGAATAACCGATTCCCATGTCCACCGATACAAAACCTTCAACCTCGTCGTTAAGTCGCAGCCGAGGGTTATTCGGTTGCAGAAAGTCGATACTATTAAAGATCGTCCGGTATTGGTCACTTCGCCACCCGATTGAGACTACCCAATCTACGGTACCCCACGGCACACCGATGACCTGAGAGAGCGAACCATTCAGCTGAAATTTCGGTGTGTGCGGTAGACGACGACCGTCAATGGATCGGAAGATCGCTTCGTCGGGCGCTACGTCCGCTTGAAAGCGAAAATCTTGGATCGGTAGAGCGCTCTGAATGCTCGCTTCCAACCAAAGAGCCTTCCAGTCGAAATTCACATTGCTCGGGAAATTGAAGCCACCATCAAACTGCATACCATAGATTTGCGAATCTGCAGCGTTATAGCTAAACGACACGACCAGAGAACCGGCCCCGGTTTCCGTAGGATCGATTAACGTCGCGCCACCCACAGTAAAGTCGAGCGCTTGCTCAACAGATAGTAATGATGTGAACACTTGATCCGTGTAGTCGTAGTAAAAACCTGACATGTTGAAGCGGGTAGGAGTCTCACCTAGCTCAAACTCGTTTTTCCAACCCGCTTCATATACGACAACTTGCTCCTCGTCGTAGGTAGGTGCGACTGGCAATCCCGTTTCACCAGTAAAGGTATCGTTGAAACCACCCGACTTGTGACCGGTTGACACCATCGCATATCCAAGTGCAGCACCGAAATCCCGCTCGATCCGCAATCGCCAGTCTATGAAACTGTTCGACATCTCACCGAACTGCGGTGTAATCGAAGAATTGGGATTGATGATCGCGACGAAGCTAAATAAGCCATCCGGCGGACAGAAGAAATCGTCTTGATTCTGGGTGTCGACGCACGGCACTTTGTCTTCCGGCGCTGCAGCGCCACCATAAGTACCTTTGGCGAGTACATCGCGAAAGTTATCTCGCGCTCCGAACTGCGCAATCCCATCGTAGTAAAACGCGAGGTACTCCTCATCGGAAACAGTTCCGTCACCGTTCGCGTCAGGTTCGAAAATGGTGCGGTCTCTTGCCGCAAATCGAAATCCTTCTGTACCTAGGCGTACACCACCACAACACGAGAAATTTCGCCCCCCGAGTGCTAGTGCATACCGCGCATTGACGCCTACCCGCATCTTGTCTTCGGTGGTATAGCGAAGACCACCTGTCAATCGAGTAATGTCGTTCAGGTGGTAAGTAATGTCACTGTACACCGATGACGATTCGGAATCGGTCGTCGGTTGGTTGAATTCAACCCCTTGGAAGAACAGTCCTCGATCCCCTACAGAACCAAGGAATGTGTACTGATCCTCGATGAAGTGAAACAAACCAGCAGTCCATGTCCACGCACCAGAATCGCCAAAGAGTCGAAATTCCTGAATGTCCGATACACTGTCGGTGATGAATTGGAATCGCGACCAGTTGTCGTAGACCTCGTCCACCGGCTGTAACGTGTCCGCTACGCCTTCCCAGTCCGGTGCTAACGGTGTCGCTGCATCGTAGTTGTAGAGCAAGTCACGTCTACTGACGACGAACTCCGCGGTAGCAAAATCGAAGTCGTATGTGAGCTCGAGCTTCGCACCCCAATGCGTGGTGTCAAGCATCGGTGTAAACGCACGCGCATACACGTCACGAGGATCTTCGATGTCCTCGGGGTCAATCCCGTTTCCTAACGGATTCGCGTAATTAGTACCAGTCCAACCCGAACCAGTCTCGTGCACTTTGTCGTAGGCGATCAGCACACTTAATCGTTCTGTGACGTCTACCGCTAACTGAGCTCGATATCCTGTATTGTCCGCTGCTTCTGCTAGGTCAAGATCTAAAGGTCCAACGTCGTTGTAGTACGAGTCGTGTTCGAACGCGTAACCGGCAAGTCGAAACGCCGCATTTGCGCCGAGAGGTACGTTCACGACGCCGCGTCGCACCCGTGTGTCGTAGTCACCCCTCTCGACTTCTATCGCCAGCTCCTGTCGACCCATTCCTGGTCGCCAAGGAATAACGTTGACGGAACCCGCGGTCGCGTTACGACCGCGCAATGTGCCCTGCGGACCAACGTTTACTTCAACACGTCCAACATCGAAGAAAGCGGATCCGATACCAGCGGTACGAGGTAGGTACACACCGTCAAGATGTGTCGCCGCCGCTGGGTCACCTAACTCAGTATTGTTGGATGAGCCGACGCCGCGAATCCAAACCTCAACGTTTCCACCTTTGTTACCAATCTCAAGACCTGGCGCGAGTTCAGACAAGTCAGTGAGGTCAACGACCCCTTGCATTTTCAGATTCTCACCTTCGAAGCTATACGCCGTCGCGCCAAGATCCTGGAGGTTCTGTTCCCGCCGTTCAACCGTGACGATAACCTCCTCCATGGTGACCGCGTCACCTTCGTCGGTCGCTTCTTCTTCGTTTTCTTGAGCAAAAGCCAGCGGGGACCACCCGATCAAAATAGATATCGAGGCTACAAAGGTTGCGTTTCCAAACGCCTTCATTAACTTTGACATAGTTCTTCTCCTCTTACCGCTAACTACTCGGGTGCCTCAAGGCGCACGTTGTCGATACGTCCAACGGCGCCCTCCGCATTCGCCCAATCTGGAAAGAACATAACTAGCTTCAGATCAGCAAAGTCAACTGCTGGAAATGCCGTTTCCATGTCGAAGCTATACGACTGCCACTCGGCGTTAGGTGTCGGGTTCCCTTCGTCGGTCATCAGCACTTCTGACGCCTTGGCAGAATCGCTGCTTTCGAGCTTGACGCGCCATACTGAACCCTCTGGCGGGGGTGAAACCTCCTTGAACTCAAAGACCAATTTACCACCTGTCGCTGAGCTCGCATCAACGCCAACGGCTGCTTGCAATCCCGTGACGGTACCACCTGCACCGAATGACAACTCAATCACGTTGCCGTGTTCTTCATCGTCCTCAACCTCAGCGAACGTCGCTGCACCACAACAATCCCAAAGGAACCAGCCTTCTGCAGGAGAATCACCGTATAGTTCGAGCGACGCCCGTTCAGGTACAAAACGTACGTTGTCGATGCGACCTATCGCACCGTCCGCATTGCCCCAATTCGGGAAGATCATCAGCAGTTTTAGTGCGGTAATGTCTAGCCCGGCGAGATCTTCGCTTATTGAAAACCGATAGCGCTGCCACTCGGGTCCGGGTTCTGGGTTACCACCGTGGGTAAGCATTACTTCAGCGAACGTCGCAGCACCCGCGCTTTCCAGCTTCAGTAACCACGAGGAGCCTTCGGGTGGAGGACTTACCTCCTTGAAATCGAATTCGAGCGCACCAGTTGCCAAATGCAGGATATCAACGCTATCAACGGCTTGAAAACCCGCAACGGTAGGTGTTGCACCAAAAGCTAACTCCACAACATTCCCGCGAGTTTCGTCTTCAACTTCGCCGAACGTTGCGCCACCGCAGCAATCCCATAGACCCCATCCTTCGGCGAGTTGATCGTCGAACAGTGTCACCGTGCCGACACTCGGCGGGGGGGGCATGACATCTTGGTCACCGGGCAACCATTGCACGTTATCGAGTTGGAAGGTAACAGGGGAGCTGAGGTCCATCGGAAAGATCACGATCCCAGTATTGACAGACGCAAGATTTAAACCCCCGCCCAATAGTCGAGAAACCGGAATTTCGACCGATTCCCACTCGCCGTCACCGACTTTTCCAATGACTTGATCACCACTCGTGCAGGGAAAGAAGCAATCGATCTTCATCGTCATGCCGCCTTCGTTTGAGCTGTAGTCGTCGACTTTGATATCGAAGCTGACAGTGCCACCGGCGTATGCAGCCAAATCGACAGCCATACTCGACTGAATGAACCAGACGCCCTGCGCATCCAGGTCTGAAAAAGTGACTTCCAAGACCTTACCTCGCGCAGCATCATCAGCGTCGATTTCACGCCACTGTACCTTGTTGGCCGTCGTGCCGTCAAAGTAATCGCTCCAACCTGTACTTGAATCTGAAGCGCCGACGCCACGATCCCACGCTGGATCCACGCCATCGATGTAGACCAAAAACGGCTCGTTTGAAGGTGGCGGAGGCGGTGACGGTGGCGCGATTCCACAATCATCCTGATTGATATGGGCACACGACAAGCGGATGTTGTCGACCTGTAGGTGAGCCGCCCCAGTCGGTTCTAATACAAACAGACTCAGAACATTCGACAGGTCCACCGGTCCACCACCGAAATTCCCGGCGTTGTGTGCTATGTCACTGATTTGGACAGTAATAGTCGTCCACTCATCCATCGGTAGATCAGCGATAGGGAGCTCGACGAAGCCAAGATCTGGAAAACCGCTGTCCAACTTGACCTGTACGCCACTTGCAGAGTCCGTACCTTCACTAAAGACATAGAGATCGAACGACACTTCACCGGCGTAATTCGCGGGATCGGAAGCACTACCCATGCCGAAGAGCGTCTGTCGCTCGTTACTGGCTGGAAAAATATTGAAATTGCCCCCGCCCGAAGTCAACATATCGATGACCATGCCTCGATCGCTACCTGAATCGACTTCGGAAAACACAAGCGCACCGTTTGCGTCATAGACCCCAATCGATAGAGGCACGACGTCTTCGGTATTTGGGAACGTGAGGGGTCCAGCAGAATCGACGTACAAGTCATAAGACGCCGTAAAGACCTTTTGTGGCAGCTGCGCTACGACTGATGGATCAGTGTAGTCGATAAAACCATCGCATCCTCTGCCAGTCGCCTCATCAATATTGCATTTGTAAACACGCACGTAGTCGACCCGTAACTCGCCTGGAAAAGAGCTCGCAACTGGCGCGCCTGGCAAATTACCGCCAACGGCAAGGTTCAATAAAAGGTGAAATGGTCGATCGAAAGGTGCAGAATCGGATCCCGCTTCGTGCGCATTCGTCTCTGTGTTGAGGAAGTAATTCCAATACGTTGATCGATTGACTGTGAAATAGTGTGCTCCGTCGACAAACCATCGCAGTTCCTGTTCGTCCCATTCGACAGCGTAAACATGAAACCCGTCCACCGGATCAACACCTTCGTATTTTTGGTAGACGAACGTATTGAGCGGCCATGCCATACCGTAGTGCAGAGCTGCCTGCGTAAAGGGCACTGGATCCCGTGAGAAAACCTCCAGGATATCGACTTCGCCGCCGGCTGCCCAAGTCCCGTATTCGGAATTCGTCGGCAGCATCCAGAACGCGGACCACAATCCTTGTCCCGATGCAGCATGAACGCTAGCTTCAACGCGTCCATACGTAAAGTCCATTTTTTCGGCAGTATTTATGCGACCCGATGTGTAGTCGCGCCCGTCAGCAGATTCTTCTCTCGCGGTGATCGTTAGATTGCCGCCGCCGACTGAGATGTTTGCCGCTTGGTATGACTGTAGTTCATTGTTTCCCCAGCCTGGAATCCCTTCTGCGGTACCGTCGCCGGTTTGGATATTCCACTTCGATGAGTCAAGAGACGTGCCATCGAATTCGTCCGACCAGACGAGCTCCCAACCCCTCGGTGTTAGGGGATTGAGAGGCTCGTTACCTCCCTGTGCCGGATCGGTATTACCACCACCACACCCGATAAGCAGGAAACCGGTAGCGACCATTGCAATTACGGCCAAGATACCCTTGGTAATGACCAAACGGGCGTGCTGATTCAGATTAGAAGCCAAGTCTTTCCTCCTCAAACAAGAGGTTACGGGCGAAGGTTTGCAATGACTGACAATCGGTCTGTTTACGCATCGTGAGCTGCATAAGGTTGATATACAAACGCGTATCAAGCAATCGTCTGCCATTCGGATCACGTGCAATCTAAACGAGAAATTCCCGGACTGTGAGAAATGCGAATCTGAACTTGAACCGCCGACACAGTCCTAGCCATAGCACGCGAACCAATGAGAATTGATTAATGAACGAAATCACTTGAGGAAAGTAAGAGTCGCAGTTATGACACTATCGCAGATTTCCTCGTTAAGGTGATCGTGTCATGGGACGGGAATATTACGTATAGAAATCATGCTGCTTCAGCTCACGCAGTCAGTCGCATTTTGGTGCCGTTCCTACGACCGGAACAACAGGAATGCACTATCCTCTAAACCGACCGTCGCACGTTTTCAACCCGTGTTCCGTAAGCCGCTCGATATCCCTGCCATCGTTACCTTCAACGCACGGTTAATTGTTTCACCTCGATCATTTAATGCGCGACGGCGATAGAGTAGCTCGGCTTGTAACAAATGCAACGGATCGAGGTACGTATTGCGAACCTGCAGAGACTCCTTGAGTTCTGTCTGGGTTGCGAGCAAGCTCGAACTGCCGATGAGCTGAAGAAACCGCTCCTTTAGCGTCTCCAATTCATCAATCAAATCGCTCGTCTTCTGAGCGTGCTCACCGTGCGCGAGTTTGTCTCGATACTGTACGATGATTTCTGATTCCGACTTAGCCAAGATCATTTCCAGTAACTCCATCTGTGATCGGAAGAATGGCCACGTCAGAAGTTCACTGAATTGCTCACGGCTAGTGGTTAGTGCATCGACCACTGGCGAATAGCCTAGCCACGCGGGGAGCATCAGTCTTACCTGCGTCCACGCAAATACCCAGGGAATGGCGCGAAGCGCAAATACGTCACTCGCATGTTTTCGGCGGCTAGGCCGACTACCAATCGCCAGTTCAGCTAGTTCAGCTTCAGGAGTTACCGCGTCAAACGTTCCAACGAATAGTTGCGTTGAAACCTCGTTCCTATAGTTGAGCATGGCGTCTGCACTCAGTTTGTCGACTACCTTTCGCATTGTTGGCGTAGGAGGCTTCGCTGGCGAAAGCGTCGCTTCGACGGTCGAGAATAGGTAACGGCTTAACGTGTGTAGCGCGATGTTCGGATTGCCGAGTTTAAAACGAATCATTTCGCCTTGTTCAGTGACGCGTAGCCGCCCGCGAATGGAGCCAGCTGGTTGTGACATGATCGCTTCATGCGCCGGACCTCCACCCCGTCCAACCGTACCCCCTCGTCCATGGAACAGAGTTAGCGAAACACCATAACGCTGCGCGACTTTACTCAATAGTTCCTGTGCGCGAAATTGCGCCCACGCCGCCGCAAACTGGCCCACGTCTTTTGCGGAATCTGAATAGCCGATCATGATTTGCAGCCGGTTCCCTTGTTCCGTGATGCAGTCCTGATACCAAGGCTTACTCAAGAGAGTCTCTAGTAAGGTCTCCGCATTGTTCAAATCATCCAACGTCTCAAGCAGAGGCACGATTGGCATTTTTTGATAGCCAACGAGTTCTTTCATCAACAACGCTACGTGCAGTACGTCGCTAGGTCGTTTCGCCATTGAGATCACATAGTTCGCGAGACCTTCGTGCGTTTCTTGTTCGATCGTTTTGAAGGTTCTTAGAACTTCTGAGACGTCCGCGCTCGGTCGCCAATCTCGAGGTATGAGAGGCCGATTGCTTGCTAGTTCGCGTAACAAAAACGCGGTTTTCTCTTCTTCCGACCAATGTTCATAGGATCTAGCATCGTCGCCGAAATACTCGATCAACTCCTCAAACACGTCGCGATGGCGCGCTGCATCTTGGCGAATGTCGAGTGAGCAGAGACTAGTGCCGAAACAGTTCGCTCGACGGATCGTGTCGAGCAGTGGTCCATTCGCAATCGAGTCAAGTTCACATTCAACTAAAGAACGATGACATGCGAGTAAAGGTTCGAGTAATTCTTCTTTCGAGTTAACAAGGTTGTCCGTGTTTGAATGTCGAAACTCCGCTCCTTCGCGCGTAGATTCAAGCTTGGATCGAAGTTCGCGTAACACCGCGCGATAGGGTTCATGTACGGGACCGACTCGTTCAACCAATTCATCGTTACAAGCATTCATCGAAAGAGAGTCAATGAGTACATTGACATCTCTTAGGAAAAGGTCAGCCGCCATCCACCGAGCTAAACGCAGTACGTCTTGGGTGGTTTCGGCGGTGACATTCGGGTTGCCATCTCGGTCACCGCCCATCCACGACGAAAACGTAAATAAGCACGCATCGAGAGAAAGGCGCCGACTGCCTCCAGCAAGAAGAGCATCGTCAATATGACGTAAGATCTTTGGTACGGCGTCCCACAGTGAGTGTTCGATTACGGCAAATCCCCATTTCGCTTCATCCTGAGGCGTAGGTCGTTGCTGACGTATTTCATCAGTGTGCCATACCTCAGCAATGAGACGACGCAATGCCGACTGTCCGCCTGAATGGTGGTACTCGTCCAGTGCACCTGAGATTGCTTCGTATTTTCGAATCAGTGTGCGACGCAACACTTCAGTGGGATGTGCGGTAAGCACAAGTTCGATCTGCACGTCTCGAAGGATGCCGCTCAATTCGTCACCGAATCGCTCCTGTAGTTCGATCCATGCCGATTCGAAACCGAGTTCGAAGTCCTTCGTGTTGTACCGTTGTTCCGCAACATTGGCAAGATTTAGAAACTGATTGAATGCACGTGCAACGTCAATCAACTGGTCTTCTGGGATCGTCTCTAATACCGCCGCAAGAGGTCGCAACGAACCTTCTTGAGAATCCCGTACCCGCTTAGCCACGGCTCGAATGCCTTCGATAATGTCAACGAAATCCGATCCTCGCGCGTCTGCGATCACTTCACCAAGGATGTCGCCGAGTAATCGCACGTCGCTTCGTAACTGATCAGGAATTGCGTCAAACGACCGCCCCGTACCGTCGTGTTGCGTCATATAGCCATTTCGTTACTAGATATGCGAGAACTGTACATTCGACATCATGATTCGATCTACTGAGCACAATGGATGCACGTTGCGTGAGTCACTTTTCATCGAGCACGAATGTAACGACTTTAGCCACTGCACAATGGTGTGAGGACATGACACTCACATCTGTGCGACCAGAGTCTGGACTACAAATTGCACGTGCGACCTTGCGCATGCGCTCAATGCAGCTGGCTAGCGACTTCGTCCGACCCTGTCAATCCGCGACATGGGCGTTTCAGACAACATACTGTTGTTTCGTCGCCCTGTTGTGGATCGATCAACAAATCCACCGAGAAAACTAAACGCCGGTTGTCTGTTATTCGAGAACCACGTTTTATTAAATTAACCCGCCGCAATTGGTTCCAATGCTGGTCGATTTAGACCACGTCGATGCGCGTTGTGGTAATGGTGCAGCGCAGGTTCATTGCGACCAAACAACACATGTGAAATCGCGCCACTGTTGGCACTCCGCTGTGTGGACTCCGCAACAAGATAGTCTTCATTCCGAATGATGGAATTAAAACCGTGGAACTTTTCGTCAGTATTGACTTTAACACCATGTTCTTCGTGAGCTTCAACGAACCTCGGCGACAGATACCAACTGTGATACGTATTGGATTTGCAGGTTGAATCCTCAACCGGATGCATCCGTAAGACGTCACATCCTGCGTAATCTACCAAGAGGATGGCATTGGGGTATATGAAATAAACTGTCAGCGTTAAGGAAAAGAACGGCCAATTTTCTTCGTTCGGAATATCGGCGACGATTCGCTCCCAGTTCTGGTACGCGAAGACCATTCGGTAATTCATACCAAAGATGTCATGGGTCTGCAGATTGCCTTTAATCTGAGGCGCCAGTGAATTACGGTGGAGCACATCGAAGTGATAGTTTTCTCCGAACGTATCGAGCACGAGTTTCCAATTCGCTTCGGCGTCGATAACTTGATCGGACGAATGTGCCATCTTGTCCAGTCCCCAAGCGCCCATTTCCTCGCCAAGGCCGCCGAGACAATCATCTACGTCTACCTTCCCACCAGGACTCGACTTGCACCAGAGCATTCCGTATTTTTCCAACGCCGGGAGCTCAACAAGTGGATACTCTTCCTTACAAACGGGGCCAAAGCTGCTTTCACGATTTACTGCAATCAATCGACCTTCGGTGTTGTACGTCCATGCGTGGAAAGGGCAACTGAAGCGCTCCGCATGCCCTTTCCCGTCTGGAACGACTTGTGCACCTCGGTGCCGACACACATTTGCAAATGCTCGAAATCTTCCATTCGGATCCCGGACGAACAATATGGACGTATCGTTGATTGTCTCGACCTTGTAATTCCCACTCTTCGGAAGGTCAGACGTCAGTCCAACAAATAGTGGCGTATCCTTGAAAAAGACCTGCTGTTCCTGCGTCAGCAATTCTTGCGAAGTAAAGTCATCCACCGGACTTCGAACGATTCCATCGGCAAAGTGCGTGGTACCGTTTGCAATACCATCTCTTAGAACTCGGAGAACGCGTCGTTTTTCTTCCTTAAGCATGCCAAGTTAAGCCTTGAAAAGTGCGGAAAGTCTACGCATAAGTCAATGGTAATTCGCTCATAGCAGTCTTCGGCCTGCCAATAACATTCACAACCTTCTTTGCCAGATTCGGTAACAACTAGCCGATGGACCAGTACCTTTTTGAGGGATTGAAAGTTATCGACGCTGCTACTGTCATAGCGGGACCCGCAGCAGCAATGATGATGGCCGATTTCGGCGCGGACGTTATAAAAATTGAAGAGCCTCGTCGAGGCGATATGTTGCGATGGCTTTCAAACATGCCAGATACCGATCCTGGTGGTGAGAACTACATGTGGCAAATGGACGGTCGCAACAAGCGTAGTATCGGATTAGATTTAAAAGACCCGCGCGGGCTGAAGGTTATGCATGAACTCATCGCACAATGCGATGTGTTCATCACCAACATGCCCTATCCTAGCCGTGAAAGCTTCAAACTCAGTTACGACGACGTAAAGCCGTCGAACCCAAATCTGATTTATGCGTCATTGACAGCGTACGGCGAACTCGGCGAAGAGAGAGACCGTAAAGGCTTTGATCAGTTAGCGTATTGGGCTCGGAGCGGTTTGATGGATTTAATGCGAGAGCCAGGTACCCTTCCGACTCAAGGACTCCCTGGTATGGGAGACCACCCAACAGCCGTCTCGATCTATGCCGGAATCGTTACAGCACTCTTGAAACGCGAGCGTACAGGCGAGGGCTCATTCGTACAAACATCACTACTTGCAAATGGTCTATGGTCAATTTCTGCAACTGCACAGGGCGTGATGGCAGGTGGTGATATGCAACAGTCTCGCGCCGCAACTGAACGACCTGGATTCTCCTTTCTCGTATATCAAGCAAAGGATGGACGTTGGCTCCAGTTCAACATGGTCCGAAACGAGGAGTTGATGAACCTCGCATTTACAGCGATGGACGCGACAGATTTACTTGTGGATGAGCGCTTTAAGACACCACGTTCTATGTATCAGCATCGGGAGGCAGTAGGGGAACGAATCCAAGCGATCATCTCAACGAAGTCTTCCGATGAGTGGCTGGCGATCTTTGCGGAATTCGATGTGCCGATCAATCGAATAGGTATTGTCGAAGAAACACCAACTGATTCACAAATACTATTGAATCGAATGGTTTCGAAACCAAAGGATCCTGGAATCGAGATACCACTCGTTGTGAATCATCCCGTCCAGGTATCTGGCGTCAACCATGTGAAGATGAAACTCGCGCCCGAACTCGGCGAGCATTCAAGGGAAGTACTCAATGAGCTCGGATATGAGACGTCAATAATCGATGAGTTTATGGCGGATGGTGTCGTGGTCGAACCAGAGTCTGTCGAATCAAACTGAATTACCTTCAAACTAAAAGTCCCTAACGCTAGCGCGGTCGATCGCCGTGTTACTACGGTAACTGTAAAACGACTTTCCTTAATTGAGAATCTGCTAATTCAACAATTTCTGCCAACGTCTTAAATTCGAACCTTGCGTTCTGTTTAAGGAGAGTTAAAGCGTCAATTCAGCGGGCAATACACCGACCGTTTTCGCGCGGTATCGCTCGAAACGACGATTACTAAGCTCCTGTAGTGATCACGCCTTTGATATAGCCATCTACTTGACCGGTGGTCGCTTCGCTCATAAACGAAGGAAATTCGTCAATGGGTACGACGTGAGTCACCAACGGTCTTAAATCAATGACGCCGTTCTGAATGAGGCGAATCGCGGGAGGAAACGGGTCACGGAGTTGAGCAGCCGGTGAGGAGTTCACGAGCGAAATCGCTTTCCCGTGCCACGTCGACGGGTTAAAGGTTGCTTCCGTTCCTTTGATCCATCCAAATAGATTGATTAGTCCGGCGCGTCTGACGATATCTGTCGCCAAATCTAAGCCGGACTGTGCGCCGCTCGTATCGACGACAACGTCGATCCCACGACCTTGTAGATCACGTTTTACTTCATCGAATCCATCCGCGGTTACGTTGTGCGCTTCCGTCGCACCGAACTCCTTCGCAAGCTCCAAGCGTCGGTCGTCGACATCTAACGCTATGAGTTGATCCAGCCCTATTCCCTGAAGGCCTTGAACGAACATTAAGCCCATGAAACCACAACCTACCATGACCAATCGTTCGCCAACCTTGATCCGGCAGCAGTCTATGCCCGTGACAACACAAGACGCAGGTTCCACAACCCAATGCTGGTCAGCAAGATTTGAATCCGGAATCTTGTAAAGACTGCGAGCCGGCGCGTTTCGATAGCGACCGAATCCACCTCCCGCGACGCGCTGCCCGATTTCTACGTCCGTGACGCCTGGTCCTAACTTCGTCACGTATCCAACGCCCTCGTGACCCGGAGGCGCGGTCGCACCCGCGTTCGATCCAACTCTGAACGTCTGTAAATCCCATGAACAAATCCCACAAGCGGTGTTTTCGACCTGCACCTGACCTGGACCTGGATCGTCGATCTGGAGCTCAACAAACTCTGCACCACCACCGGGCGAATATCGAATGTTCTTGTACTTCATCGTGCGGTACCTTCAGTTCTCTATGTTTTAGCTGCAAGCAACAGTATGTCCAATGCGTACCGAGTGCAGCAAATGCGCCATCAGTATAGCAAGCGTAACGTGGTTTTCAGAGCCGAATGTGCTTGAATTCGCACTACTTCAGCGCTCGAAACGAAATTGAACACCGCAGTTCGACAGCAGGTGTTGGTCCTCTACCTAGCTAATTCAGCATTAGACTCTCCGGTCACTGCATGGGCTCGATACGATGGCGCCGGGAAGGTCCGACATCAAGCAGGGGGAGATGAGGAACCTCCGTATGCAACAGGGTTAGCAGCGCTACAAGACGGGTGGCGCTTGATTCAAGCATCGCCGCTCATAAATCACAATTCCGGAGATGAATTTAGAACGGGATATTTCAAGTATGAGTTCTTCTTCGAGAAGCTCGTCTCTGAAGAGAATGACCGACTCGAGTAGCCTCGGACAATGTCCGAGCATCGTGTTTTCACCGCTAATATCAGCGATCGTTCTGATCTGTCGATGTAAACTCACCGACTAGACCGAAAACCATCTAACAATAGAACGTTGAGTGCCGAATCGTTGCCCACGAACAAACTCTCGACCCACGACATGGCGATATTCGCAAGTCGTGGGTTCGTACGTCTTGACGCCGTTGTTCCGACGTCGCTCAACGACCAATTCCTAGAGGAGTTGGAGCGCACGTTCGGCGTACGCGAAGTTAATGGTGGAACAACGGTACCTGCCGTACCTGCGGGTACGGAAATCGATCAAGCGCTCACATCAGATCAAACGCTCGGTCAAATCATGCGACTACCGCGCTTGAAAGGCGCGATCGAGAGTTTGGTAGGACCTAATAGTCTGCTAGATCACCACTTTGTGCATGTGTTGCCGCCTGCAAGCGCGATTGAAGCTTCTGGTCATGCAGCCAATGCCCAACACTTGCATCAAGATTCGACGATCGACGTACGCAAGTCGTTCGACATTCAGCTGTTTTACTACCCGCAAGAGATTACTGACGACATGGGCGGTACACGATATCTGCCCGGTTCACATTTGCGGATCGTCAATGAAGCAGCAATCGCTCGTTACCAAAATGTTCGCGGACAACAGCATGTGGTTTGTCCAGCTGGAACCGTGTTCCTGATGCATCACGGGATTTGGCACGGTGGAAGCATTAATCGGAGCGAACGGACGCGCTATCTATACAAGATACGACTAAACCCCACCGTACCTCAAGTACGTCTGTGGGACACTACGGACTTAACCGATGCAGATTCAACCCAGCTACCGATCTTTTTCGTCCGCGAACGTCAAGATCCTGATAGCGTACAAAACGTCCTGACGCGTGGCGAACCTTGGTTTGAAATGGACACCGGTCGGATCGAGTTCATAAATCGCATCCATTTCTGGCGACGTTTACTCGGTGACAGGACGTTTGACGCACACTATTGGGTTTCACGTCTCGAGTGTGAACCTAGTATCGGTGAATAGACTCGTCAAATCCCCGCGTAGTCAGGAGATCCACGCCTATCCATACGGCTAGAATCCTACGTCTATTTTCAGTCGTTAAGTTCACCTATGCCAGACCGAATTCCCATTCTTGTCGATTCTGATGCAAACAACGAACTCGACGACCAGCACGCAATTGCATATGCAGCTTTCAATAGCGATGTTTTTGATCTAGTCGGTGTTACGGTCAACAACACGCCGCTTGGTGACGGGATTCAAGGACAGTACGATGAAGCGAAACGCGTACTCCAGCTATGTGATTCGTTTGACTCGGTTCCGCTTTTCAAAGGTGCCGATCAAAACTATGAGGACATTCGCCCCTTTGTTAACGACGATTCGTTCGACGGCATTGACGCAGTTGACTTCATCATCGACGAAGCACGACGCGAACGCAACCAACCTTTGGTGGTTATACCCGTCGGCAAACTGACCAATATCGCGCTCGCGCTCGATCGTGCGCCTGACATCAAAAGCAAGATTCGAGTGGTCTGGCTCGGTAGCAACTATCCCGAGGAAGGAGAATACAACCAGGTTGCAGACATCCCAGCCGTGAATAGCGTTCTCAATTCCTCGGTCGCGTTTGAAATGGTCACCGTTCGCTACACACAGACGACAGGCGCTACGGCTGTTGCGGTCGAAACGGAGTTCGTGAAGCAAACGATGCCTGGTTTGGGACCTCAAGTTAAACCTGTGATCGGTCGCCACGGAGGTGAATTCACATGTTTCGGAGACTATTCCGTTTCATTGTTCGAACACATGAATTCCCCACAGCGTCCTCTCTTTGATGTCGTCGCCGTCGCGGTCGTAAAGAACCCCGCATGGGGTGAACGACACGAAATGCCCGCGCCAGTCCTCAACGGACAGTCGTGGACTGATTGGCCCGACAACCCTCATCGCATTGCGATCTGGGAGAACTTCGATAAAGACGCCATCATTCAAGACTTTTTCGATTCAATGCGTAACTATCGATTGCCTTCTTGAATCGCAAGTTTGCGGCCGTACATCGTATATAGAACAACACCGACGCAACTCCACAATCCAATGATCACCCACTCCGGTTGACCGAGCGCTGAATCAAAGGGAGGAAAAAACAACGCGAACAAGCCGACCCCAAGCACGATCGCGATCGATCCAACGGTCTTCCCATACTTCAATCGATACGGTCGGAGCAGTTCGGGTTCTTTCGCACGTAGGACGAGAAATGCGATCGGTACAAAAATATATGCGAGTACCGTGCCAAAACTACCTGCGTTAATAAACCAAACGAGGATCGTTCGTCCGAAAAGCGGCGTTATACAAGAGAGTACCCCAATGACCAAGATCGCAAGCCACGGTGTGTGAAAACGCGGATGTAGCTCACCTAGCTTCTTCGGCAGAAAACCGGAGTTTGCGAGCGCAAACATCAACCGGCTGCCACCGATGATGAAGGCGTTCCAGCTAGTAAGAATCCCTCCGATACCACCAATCACCAGTATTGCGCCGGCCGACGGGTGATTCCAGAGCGCTGCAGCCGCGTCGCCACTCGACATAGTAGTGACCGCCAATTCTGGTCTTGGCATTGAGGTAGCCGCAGCGAAGGAAATCGCTCCGTACCAAACGATCGCCAACATGACCGAAAAAATCAGCAACCAACCAAGTTGCTTTAGCGGAACGGCCAGTTCTTCCGCAGCCTGCGGTATGACGTCGAATCCAACTAGCAGCACGGGTACCATGATGAGAACAACCAATATGCCCGATAGTCCCTGACCGAACAACGGTTCTAGATTCGCTGCTTCTCCGTGAATCGCGCCACCGGTGAACATGACCACGCCCGATAAGAGGATCACCAAGGTGACGATTGTTTGAACAACCGCCGCCATTTTGATGCCGAGGATGTTGATGACCGTCATGACGATCGCACCACCGACACCGATAAGAACGAATCCGATATCGACGGTGAAATCTTCAAGCGTCCAAAGATCTCCGAAACGAACTTCAGGTATCAGGTAAGCAACAGCCGTGGGTAAAGCAACCGCTTCAAATAAGCAGACCGTCGTGTAGGCCATCAGCAATGCCCATGTGCAAACGAATGACGGCGTCGCACCGAGTGCGTGATGGGTGTAAACGTGCTCGCCGCCAGCTCGTGGCATCGCGGTTACGAGCTCTGCGTACGTCAATGCAATGAAAAGAACCGTGATGCCACCGATGAGAAACGCCAACAGAACACCAAAGCTCCCCGAGTGATCGACCCAGTAGCCGGTCATCAAAATCCAGCTCCAACCGATCATCGCGCCAAACGACAGCGTTAAAACTTCCCGGGCGCGCAGCACCTTTACAAAGCCCGGCGTTCCTTCTGTCACTATCGTTCCTACCTATTCCTTGACATTGACGTTATTCACAACACGCAAGTCACTCGTCTTGCGCGCTATTTAAACAGCGACGAACGAATTTAACGACACAGCACGATGGACCCAATAAGCCAAGGTAGTCTCGGCGCAGTACTCCCTCAAAGTGTGCTTCAACATGAGAACCTAGGAAGACTGACGTTATGCGGCGCGCTAGCTGGAATAGCTCCGGATTTGGACATCTTCATTACGAGCGATGTGGATCCGTTGATGTTCTTAGTTTTCCATCGGCAATTCACCCACGCACTGATCTTCATACCTATCGGTGCGTTGATCGTCGCGGGTTGCTTGGCCCCATTTTTACGGAAATCAGTCGAGTTCAAGTACATCTATCTGGCATGTCTACTAGGCTACGCAACACACGGCTTTCTAGACTCTTGTACCTCCTACGGTACTCAGTTGTTCTGGCCTTTCACTGACTATCGCGTTGCGTGGAATACTGTTTCCGTACTTGATCCCGCTTTTACGTTCCCACTGTTGCTTGCAGTGATTGCAGGTCTGATCTGGCGTCGACGTTGGTTACCATGGATTGGATTGGTATGGGTGGTTGCGTACCTCAGTCTTGGTGTCATTCAAAGTCAGCGAGCGCTTAACGCCGGTGAGCAACTCGCTCAAGCGAGAGGGCACGTTGCTGAACGATTGACGATCAAACCGAGTATTGCCAATCAGCTCCTCTGGCGGTCGATCTATGAACATGAAGACGTTTACTACGTCGATGCCATTCGCGTGGGCTTGACGACCAAACCAATGAAGTGCGGTTCGAGCGCGACCGCTGAAGTTCTCGATACGGACAAGCACTTACCTTGGCTTGGAACAGGTCAACAACTGGTCGACGTAGACCGCTTCAGTTGGTTTTCACAAGATTACGTCGCGATGGATCCTCATGTCGCAAATCGAATCATCGACGTACGCTATTCAACCGTACCCAATCAGCTAGTTGCACTTTGGGGCATCGAATTGGATCCTAAAGCAGGACCAAATGATCACGTGACGTTTGTTACTCAGCGAACCACAGACCAACGTCAGCTAGACCTGATTTTTTCGTTTCTGCGCGGCGATGGCTGCCACATAATCGCGACCGGTACGTCGTAAACCCACCAACATGAGCAACTAACATAGACTGAAGCTCGTCGACGTCAGTCGCACTTCGCCCCATCGAGAATCACATGTCAGCCATCGAGTATTGATATGAAGAAAAACATCATCGTCCTAGTGACCGATACCTTTCGATACGACAACTTATTCGACAACGCAGAACGGCCCGTACGAACGCCGTGCCTTGATCGGTTCTGCGAATCGAGCGCTACCAACGTTACGAATTTCTACACGGCAAGCTTTCCGACCATTCCAAACCGGACTGATCTGGCGACTGGCATTTTTGGCTGGCCACACTACGGCTGGCAGCCGATCGACCAAAGCGGTCCCAATCACATTGGTAAGACTCTGCACCGACAGGGTTACAAAACTCAATTGATCTGCGACTGCCCTCACCTGTTCAACAGTCGATTCCAATTTGGTTTTGACGCCGCATATCAGCATCGCGGTCAAGAAGGCGACAAGCATCTATTGCATCTAAATCATCCAATACGCAACGAGATGCCCTTCGACAAAACACGTCGAATGCCAATCTGGAACGACAGCAGTTTGGCGGATGCACATCGCTGGATTAATCGCTATTTCGAAGTCGAAGAAGAGACGTTCATGTACAAGACGGCTGCGACAACCGCACGCTGGCTTGAAGAGAACTACGAGTGGGAACCATTCTTTCTGTGGGTGGATTTTTTCGATCCACATGAACCGTGGGATCCACCGGAATACATGGTGAAGAACTACGACCCGGACTATGACGGCGCGCCGATGATTCACTGCAACTATGGTCCTGCGACCGACTATTCACCTGCCGAACTACACAATCTTTGGGCGCACTACGCTGCGGAGTCAGAATTAGTCGATAAGCAACTAGGCGTCGTGCTGCAGAAGATTCAAGAACTGCAACTACTCGAAAACTCGATCGTGATCATCACGAGCGACCACGGCACAAGCATTGGAGAGCACAACCGTACAGGAAAGAGCAATATTTCGGACAACGACGATCGCTTCTGGCCAATCTACCCAGAAGTTGGGCATGTGCCTTTCATCATTGCTGGTCCGGGAGTACCCCAAGGAAAGACGACCGATTTCCTTGCTCAACCACCTGACATCCTACCTTCGCTAAGTGAACTGGCCGGATTCGAACTTGACGTTAGGCAGCCAGTAAACGGCGAGAGTTTTGTCGCTGCATTGCAGAATGGCGAAGGCCACCGCGATCTAGTCGTGAGCGCTGGTTACGTTAGCCCACGTAGAGACGGTCGATGTCCACCTAACGCCGTTACGCCTTTCGTGGTCGACGGGAAATGGGGCTATACCGCGGTAGGCGCTGAAGGTGAACCAGAACTCTACGACTATGCCAACGACCCGAACGCTGCAAACAACGTGATCGATGAGAACGCATCTGCGGCGAAGGAAATGCAACAGAAGTTCGAGGCTTTCATGCGTTCCATCGGCGCGGACGATACGTTGATTCAGTGTTGGTCCCAACAATAAGAAAAAATGAGTAAATAGGAGCTGTCTATGCGATTTGGTGCACAGGTCACGTGCTATAGAAATACGTGGGATTCAATCCGCGATGTAGTCGAATTACTCGACGCGGGTGAGCAATGGGAGAGCGTTTGGTTCGCCGACCACTATCTCCCGCCTCCAGGTCGTAAAGAGGAAGAACACCTTACGGCACACGAAGGATTTACAGTTGCAGCGGCTGTTGCTGGATTTTCGAAGAACCTTCGCATCGGTCATTTAGTACTTGGGAACACGTATCGAAACCCAGGCTTAGTCGCCAAGATGGCGACGACGGTCGATCAAATTTCCCACGGACGCTTTGTTCTTGGTATCGGTGCAGCGTGGTTTACTCGAGAACACGAGGCGTATGGTTGGGAATTTCCAAGTATGAAAGAAAGGCAAGATCGTTTCGAGGAAGCTTGTCAGTTGATCCGCGCGCTCTTTCACAATGACACTGGCACCACGTTCGAAGGGCGGTATTACCGTCTCGACGATGCGCCTATGTCGCCGGGATGCTTCAATCCAGAAGGCATACCGATCCTCGTCGGCGGTACCGGCGAAAAACGCACACTGCGTACGCTCGCCAAATACGGTGATGTGATGAACCTTGATGGTTGGGCGGGCGCACCGATGACGGCCGAGACGTTCCAACACAAGGTAAACGTTCTCAATGCACACTGCGAACGTGCTGGTCGTGATCCCAGTGAGATCAAACACACGGTTTTGATGCCAACGATGGTTTCAGACGACACCGAAAAAGTATCAGCCTTCGTGAATGGTCGACGCCTCGGTTCCGGCTCCGCGACCGGACCAAAGAACTATGTCATAGATAGGATCGGTGAGATCGTCGAAGCAGGTGCGGATGGGATCATGATCGGCGGTATTCCAACCGATGATCTTGAGCAATATCAACTCGTCGCGGAAGAGGTATTGAGTCATTTCTAATTTCGTCAACGAGACAAGCATGTTTGGAGAACCAAGACGCTAGTTGACATGGTTTACACGTCAATTGTTGACGTAGTTAGGTTCACTTCTCCGTGTGAAGACGAGTGACCACGACCGATCGAGGCGCGTGGACCGAAAGCCCGTAACGTACCCAAAACGTGATATCGCTGTTATCAACCAAAAAACGCTCTCGAGGTTCTAACTTACTGATAACCCGGTTATCAAAAAGACCGGCCGGATTGAAGCGATTCCCGCTTTGGAGTGGTTGGTGGTCCTGACGAAAAGGTATTAACTGCCAGTGTCTACGCACGCGCAACTAGACAGTGGATTAACTTGAAAATTGATAGGTCAACCGTCAAATTTCAAAGTAGTTGGTATCTGATAGTTGGTGTCAGGCGGAAAACCCTGATATTCTCAGAATCTCCTCATTCGAGCTAATGAATCGGGTCGAGACGACGTTGGCGCTGTCGGTGTTTTCGATGGATTTGGCGGTTTCGAACCACCCGGCACACAAGTTTTTGGCGCGGTTTTTGACGCGTGCGTAAGCCACCCTCACCACGATTGGTGGCATCAAAAATGAGTTGCGTTCAGATCACCGTCAGGCGGCGAGTGCTAGTAGGTGTCTCGGTGTTCGCCGACGAGATGCGTACCCGGTGCGAAGATGCAGACCCAAACGATGCAGTTTCGCAGCCACTGTCACCAGCATCACCGTGCGCTCAAAGCCGTCATGCCCATTCGCGCTGACGCGACCCAGATCGCGACATTCCAGGTGATGGATCGCAGACTCGACGCCAGCATGCTATTGCCACATGGCTTTGAACGCCGGTTGTTTTCCCGCACCTGGTCGGCTACGTTGCGATATCCTTTATTCGGCAGTGCATTGAGCGTCAAACGCACATCTAACTGCTGGCAATCGTCGGGAGAATGAAAACCAAGATCGAAGCGAACTGCTTCAAACACGGAATAGACGGCTCGACAGGCTTCGACCATCGGTACCGCTACGGCGATGTCGCCGCCCTTCTACTGCAACTCCACGCCGAGTACGAAGCCGTGTTCGTCGCTCAGGATCGAGGAGGGCACGCCCAATTCGAACGTCTCTTTCGCTTTGCTTTTGACGACCAGCCCGTGTGCGGTTCGAACACCGAATACGGCTTTTCCACCTATCCGTCTACGCCAACGAATGCGAATAGAGTCCAGAAAAGAAAGTGCCCTAGGAGCGCTACGTCTCCTAGGGCATTGTGCGTATTTACGGTAAGGTCAAAAGCTTGGTCGCCAACGGACTTGAACGCCTAATTGACGTGGTTCGGTCAGCGTTCCCATCGGCAGGCCATTGTTCGTAGATACTGGTACGAACTCGACCAGTCCAATACGGTCGAACAGATTTTGAACGTACAACGCTGCGGACCATTTTCGATCGGAGGACTCCCAGATAGCGCGGATATCCGTCCTACTGTAACCGGGAATCTTCTGCGACTCAACATTTTGAACGTAGGGGAACTTCTCACTTGAGTAACTCCACGTTCCTAGTACCGATAGGCTACCTTCCAACGCGCCTGTCATCGGGCGTTCATATACTACTGTCGCTGCCATTTTGTGCTCAGGTTGCATCGGTAGCTTGCCACCTGTGTGCTCTTTCGGAATCGGGTACGGGCCGGTCGCCATCTCACCGGTCTCGAAATCCAGGTATTCCCATTCACCATAGCGCGGCGACGGGTCGCCGAAAATCACCGATGAGAACGGTCCGATTTCAGATCCTTGATATGCGTAGAATCCACTAAGAGACCAGTTCTGATTGATAGTGTACGTCCCTTCGATCTCTGCGCCCCAAATCTCCGTATCCGGGATGTTGTCTGTAAACTCAACCAAAGGCGTCGTCTCATAAATTTCAACTTGATTCAGGTTTGGATGTATTTGAATCGCGTTGATTTGATAGTCATCATAGGACTGTATGAATGCAGCGGAACTGACCATGAGTCGACCATCCATGAATAGTCCCTTCACGCCAACCTCGTAGTTAATCAACGTTTCCTCGAGAATCTCAGGGTTGAAGGACGATGCAGCATTGAATCCACCAGCACGATAACCAGTTGAAATCCGACCGTAATACATGTAGCGGTCTGAAGGTCTGAACTCAGCCGCAACGTTCCAGATCAATGCATCCCAAGTGGGTGTTTGATCACTGAGTAAATTCTCGCCTTTCGTGGAAGCGGTGTACTCAACCATGACGTCGGAAATATTCCATCGTGCGACGTACGTGAAGTCATCGTCTCGCTCCTTTTCATCTTCAGTCCAACGTAAACCTGCGGAGAAGCTCCATTGGTCGTTGTACTGGAAATCGACATTGCCGAAAGCCGCGCGTGTTGAGGAATTCGCGTCTGTTGCGAAGAGAAATGCTTGCGTGTGGTCTTCATCAGCAGGACATGACCATTCTTCGCCGCCACCTAGAAACAGTTGAATCATCTCCTCACAACCGCTTAAGCCAAGCAATTGAGCTTGCGCATCCGAATTACTGAATCGCAATGGATTTGAGAAGTCTTCACCCAACTGACCCCAATAGGTGTAATTTTCATAGGTAAATACACCCGCAATGAAGTTGACCTGACCGTCGAGGTCGGAAATGACCTGGAGTTCGTGAGACGACTGCGTGGTGTTGTAGGGTGAAGCCCTCCGCGAGTCGTCATACGGTACACCACCGTCCAATGCTCTGGTAATATCATTCGGCATACCAATTCGATTGGTGAAGTCGCCATCTCGTGATGTATATTGGTCAGTTGCACTATCGCCGAACGTGTAGCGGACCAATAATCCTTCGCTTAATTTGAAATCCATATTGAGCGTATAGCTCTCGCGCGACGTATCTGAAATCCCTGGCCGGTTCAGGTTTACGATATTCTTCAAATCTCCGCATTCATTCGCGATACGACGACCACAGTCCTCAACGGCTGGTGCCGGTTCGCTATGAAGATACCAAATGTTCTCGGGCTCGTCTGCAGTTCCGCTACAAGTGTAAGGAACACCACCGAGTACGCCAGATTGACCACCGGTGTTTAAAAAGGCGTCAACCGGTAGTCCACCATAGACACCATAGCCGCCTGATGAGCAACTCCATGGCTGATTACGTGGCGGATCCCACAGCAACAGGTTGGTTCGTGGTGCACCGGTGTCTTCACTGTAAGCGTACCGAAGGTTGATGTCGAGTGCATCGTTTTTGAACCGAAGCTGTGGCGAATAACGCAGCACATCGGGTCGGTCGTAGTCGTCGGCGTGGCCGATGTTCTTTTGTGCGCCATCGCCAGTATGGCTCCCAAGCGTAATTCTGAATAGAAACTCGTCCGTAATCGGGCCACCGAATGCGACGTTTAACCTTTGTGTGGTCTGGTCAGTTAACTCGAGTAACAGGTCGGTATCCCAATCGTCTGTTGGACGTTTGGTCACGTACGAGATCGCTCCGGCAATTGAGTTTCGACCGTTGAGAGTGCCTTGTGGCCCTCGAGCGACTTCCAAACGTTCGACATCGAATAAACTCGGTTAAACGCCTGTGTTCGTGTGGGTATAGACGCCATCGACGTAGGTTGCGACAGCAAGGTCGCTATGTGTTTCTCCCCACAGTCGAGAGCCGATACCTCGAATGACTGTACCTTGACCAACTTTCTCAGTGTCATCGCCGAACTGTAATCCGGGTACCAGTTGCTCGACATCGAAATCGTTCGTGATACCAAGTTCTTCAATGAGATCGTCGTTAAAAGCGGTGATCGACAGTGGGACGTCAAGAATGTTCTCTTCGCGTTTCTCGGCCGTTACGTAGATGACTTCCATCGTGGCATCTTCGTCGGTTTCTTGCTCGACCTGAGCAAGTGCAACGCCAGTGAAGTACAGAACCGTAGACACGCATATGATGTGTGCAACTATTCGCTTAGTCGTTGAAAATGTCATATTACCCTCCACTGTGTTTCCTTGAAACACAATGAAACTATACATTCCTATAGGTAACCATGCAAGTCCTTAGCTCTATCTCCGCTCAATTTATAGGCTAGTGCTTGGCAATACATCCTGATATTCTCAAGATTTCCTCATTCGAGCTAGTGAATCGGGTCGAGACGACGTTGGAGCTGCCGGCGTATTCGATAGATTTGGTGGTTTTGAACCACTCGGCACACAAGGTCTTTGCGCCGTTTTTAACGCGTGCGTAAGCCACCCTCACCACGTTCGGTGGCATCAAAAACGAGTTGCGTTCAGCTCGCCGTCAGGCGGCGAACGCTAGTAGGGGTGTGGGTGTTCGCCGACGGATGCGTGCCCGGTACGAGGATGCAGACCCAAGCGATGCAGTTTCGCAGCCACTATCGCCAGCATGCCACTGCCACATACGTTTTACCCCGGTTGTTTTCCCGCACCTGGTCGGCTACGTTGCGATACCCTTTCTTCCGCAGTGCATTGAGCGTCAAACGCGCATCTAACTGCTGGCACTCGTCGGGAGAATGAAAACCGCGATCGAAGCGAACTGCTTCGAGCACCGGATAGGCGGCGCGACAGGCTTCGACCATCGGCACCGCTACGGCGATGTCGCCGGCCTCCCACTGCAACTCCACGCCGAGTACGAAGCCGTGTTCGTCGCTCAGGATCGAGGAGGGCACGCCCAATTCGAACGGCGCTTTCGCTTTGCCTTTGACGATCAGCCCATGTGCGGTTCGAACACCGAATACAGCCTCTCCGCCGTCGGAATCGTCTCGTCGTTGCGTAATCGCCGACTTACTTGATCAACGGGATCGTGGCTCGCGCTAGACGCTCATCAAGGCTAAACCGAGTTCCGTCTCCCGTGTACGCACGGCATACCCTCTAACTAACCTGCGAGGACTCGCGGAAAGAAGTAAAAATCAGGTTGAAACTCCTAAGAACGGTCAATCTTCAAACAAGCTGTTTGCTGTATCGCCTCAATATGTCAATGATTTATAAAGTTTTTAAGAATACTGACATGCCCGCCAGGGTTGTGAAAATAATCTTCTGCAAATTCCACATATAAAAATGCGCCCGATCGCGA
>JAPOVY010000012.1 GCA_026707905.1 Gammaproteobacteria bacterium
AAGCATCGTTAGATCTCGAATGGCGAGGCGATAGGACGTACGCAAACACGTCCTATGTCCGCAGCAGCTATAACGGAAATTTCGATCAAGACAACACGAGCAGCGTCAACGACGCAAACCGATTTATCGGCTCTTCGAATCTAGCGGATGGATTTGGTCGCCAGCTTTGGGACAACAAGGACGGTGTATTGCGTGGGGATCGACCACATTTGTTCAAGGCGTTCGGATATGTTGACTTTGACTGGCAAGGCCGTGGTGGCATGTATCTCGTATATCAGTCCGGTCAACCCTGGGAAGCATGGGACGCCGTGGTGTATGGACTACCTTCTTATTTTTCCTCAACCGTTCGATTCGCAGAACCGGCGGGTAGTCGTCGTAGTGCGAGTCACTGGCAACTCGACCTTAGTTACGAACAGTTTTTTACGCTAACGCCTGGTCTCAAAGCGAATTTGCGATTCGATCTTTTTAACGTATTTGACCGGCAGACTGGTTACAACATAGATCCGTTTGTTCGAAACATCACGTTTGGACAACCACGAAATTACTTCAATCCGCGTCGCCTTCAGTTTACGTTGGGTTTAGAGATTTAGTCGACTCGACGTGCTAAATCGGTACAGATAGGGACGCTTAGTACAATCCTTCGCCCTTCGCTGAAATCCCACGAAATGGACGAACAACTGTCGGTAGTCGACGTTTCAGTCGAGAACTTCCGGGAAGTTGTAGACCAATCAAACGACCAGTTGGTGGTCTTGCTCTTCTGGGCAGACCAGATAGAACCTTCCGCAGTAACTAAAGACTATTTAGTCAGCGTAGCGCCGTCCTATGCTGGTAAAGCTGTATTCGGCTTAGTCGATGTTGCTGCACATCCTCAGATTGCGCAACAGCTGCAGATCCAAGCCCTACCGAGTATTCGAGCGATCAAGGAAGGTCAAATTGCTGGTCAACTTGACGGTCCTCAAACCGAACAAGCGCTCCGAGAATTCTTGGACCCGTTTACGTTGTCTAGCGCAGATGTACTGAAACAGCACATTGCGAGTAGCATCGAAAGCGAAGATTGGGAGACGGCGCTACAAATCCTGCAGCAAGCAATTACGGAGGAACCGACCAATCACTCCTTTCGAGTCGAATGTGCGGACGTCATGATTCTCAAGGGCGATCTAGAAGCGGCGAAACAAATACTTGCCACGATACCAGAGGATTTCACTGGGCGAGCGAGGCCGGCTACACGGATGGAAATTGCACAAGAAGCGGCAGCGATGGGTTCGTTGTCTGAGTTGGAGAACTCGGTAGAAAGTGATGGCAGCGACTTGTCGAATCGCTATGCTTACAGTATTGTTTTGGCGTCGCTAAGACGGTACGAGGAGGCGCTTGAACAGGCTATGTTTATCCTGCGTCAAGACCGCGGCTTCCGTGACGATATCGGTCGAGAAACGATGGTTCGAATCCTCAATCTACTTGGGTCAGACTCGCCACTCGCGAAACGATATCGTCGACAAATGTTTGCTTTCATGCACTGAGAAGAGAGATGTTTGTAACGGCCTTTAGGTTGTTGGTTTTAATCGGATTCGTTCATGTTGCAGCGCTTGGATGCGCGGTTACTGAGTCTAAAGCGACCGCTAATACGATGAAAATCGCACCTGGTGTATACGAAGCAACGATATCCGGTTCCCGAAAAGCGAGAATAACAGTAGACGAAGCTTTAGGTTACCAATACATTGAAGATAGCACGCGAAACGGTCTCATACGGCAAGTTCAGCGCAAAGGCACGCTCTTGTTTTCGACGTGGCGCAAGGCGAAAGCGGGAAATATCAGACTAGAGTGGGTGAGTCAAGACACGATCAAAGTCGTTTCGCCTTTTAGCTCGACGATAGGAAACGGCAATAATGAAGGAAACATGGCGTACTCGAGTGGTCCATTTCTTACGGGTATGCCGAGTCATACGTTCTACATGAATCGTATTTCCGCCGAATAGACTCACTCGAAAAATTGCATCACATCGCCATCCTTCAGACGGATGAAGTAGACGACGTATTCCAGCCTCGCTTCGGTACGCTGCCAACGATGATGCAAGCGATGCTCGATACGTCTGAACGATGGGATTTCCAAACGACGGCGTTTGAAATTCACAAGGGCATTGAGCCAACTGATTTAGATGCGTTTGACGGGTACCTATTGACAGGTAGTCGTCGCGGTGTCTATGACAATGATCCTTGGATCGGTCGACTTCTCAATCTCATCAGAGAACTTCATAAGTTACGAATCAAAACAGTCGGTGTTTGTTTTGGGCACCAAGCGATTGCCGAGGCATTAGGTGGACGTGTGATTAACTGGTCGAATGGCTGGGGTGTCGGTGTTCACACATATAACGTATCTTGGCCACAACGACTTGGTGAAGCACCGATTAGTAGACAGGTCGCACTACCTTGTTGTCACCAGGATCAGGTTGTTGAACTCCCGCCACGTGCTCAGCGCTTCCTAACCAGTGATTTCTGCGAAAACGCAGGCTTCACAATCGAAGACCACATTCTTGCGTTGCAGCCTCACCCTGAGTTTTCCGTGCGCTATCTTGAGTGCATTCTTCGCGTGATCGAGGACCGAGTTGGCGAACGATCGCAACAGGCGTTTGAGAGCTTAGCGAAGGAAACGGACAACGCGCAGATCGCTGAGTTAATCGCTAGGTTTTTCGTAGGTGGCCATAGAGCGACTCAAGCGGCTGCCTAACGTCACGGTTGTTCTGTAAGTACGGCCGTTTGAGCGCGAAAACCTAGATGGCTTCTTCGTCGGCGTCGATGAAGAACCTTGCTACAACGTAGATAACGACTGTTACCAGCGGCCAGAAGTAAGCGCATGCGAGCACGGCGATTCGTAATACGGCGACCGGTATCCCGATTCGACTGGCTAGATATGCGCAGACACCTAGTAAGACCGCGTCAGTTGTAGTGAATCGTTCTTGCGTGGCTTGCCAAAGGTTCTGCAGCCGATCTTCCCAATTAAGCATGTTCGCTAACCCTACGAGCAGATTGTTAGCATATCAAACAGCGAAGCTGCTTGTATGTGAGCTTGGACAGGTTCAACTGCCTCACTTGGCACGCCCCAAACGGTCAATGCGAGGCAAATGGTCAGCATTACGATACTGAGTAGCAGGACGCTACGTTCGCTGAACCGATGGACCGAAAACCTTTTCATTGTTCGCCAAAATTCGATTTATTCACATTCAATAAGACAAAATTCATGCCAAAAGTTGCATGACTCCGTCGAGACTTAACTTATTGAAATAAATACGTTTATTTCGCGATTTATGGACCATGACGAGACGCATCAACAGCCCGGGAGTGAGATTCGCCATATCATGGTGAAATTGACTATCGACTGAATGCCTGTTCGATCTGAGAGCAAGACTGAGGGTCTTTGTCAATTTGGATAATCCGCTTCTGTTTTGAGGGGGTGTCATGGCTTTACATTTCGCCAACGCATGGGAAGCTGTTGCTCAAGATCAGCCTAATCAAACTGCCCTAATATGTGGCGACCGAGAGGTCACATGGGCGGAATACGACCGCCGTGCCGCTTGTCTTGCTGACCTACTCACAGCACACGGACTAGGTCATGACTCCAAAGTCGGCATCTACGCTCACAACTCGAACGAATATGTTGAAGCACAGTATGGTGTTTTCAAGATCGGTGGTTGCCCGATCAATGTGAACTACCGCTACAAAGCAGACGAGCTGATCTATTTACTCGATAACTCGGACGCGGAAGCGGTATTTTTCCAAGGTTGCTATGCGGCGCGCATCTGGGAGATTCGCAGAGACTTACCGAAAGTGAAACTCTTTGTTCAGATCGACGATGGAACCGAATCTCTTTTGGACGACTCTATTGAATACGAACGAGGCATTCGCGAAGCGTCACCGATGGCGGTCAAGGAGCACTCACCAGATGACGTTTATATGCTCTATACGGGTGGCACTACGGGTATGCCGAAAGGTGTCATGTATAGTCACGGGCAATTTATCGGCGCGATGTTCGCAGGTCTCAGAGCATTAGATTTGCCAAACCCCTCAACGCCAAGTGAACTTTTAGAGATTAACCGGATACTCAGGGAACGCGAATTGACGCCAATCTGCCTACCGGCGTGTCCTTTGATGCATGGCACAGGTATGTGGCTTGGTACGCTGGTACCGCTACTACAAGGTGGTACCGTCGTCACGATTTCAAAGCTCGGCTTAGATCCGCATCTGCTGTGGAGTGAAGTCGAGCAACATAACGTCTCGACTTTGGTCATCGTCGGAGACGCATTCGCTCGACCTATGCTAGAAGCGTTGAACGACGCGAAAGCTGCCGATCGCGCCTATGACATTTCATCTCTGAAGCAGATTACTTCGAGCGGCGTCATGTGGAGCCAAGAGGTCAAGCAAGGCATGCTTGAGCATCAGGATATGACGTTACTTGATGCGATGGGTTCGACGGAAGGCGGCATGGGGTCGTCCGTCGCGACGCGTGACGCGCCTGCAGAAACAGCGAAATTTAAACTCCAACCTGGCGTGAAGGTATTCGACGACGACGATCGCGAAATAGAACCAGGAAGTGGGGAAGTAGGGAAGTTGGCGACGAGTGGCTTGGTACCACTTGGCTATTACAAAGATCCGCAAAAATCGGCGGCGACATTCCGAACTGTGAATGACGTTCGATACAGTTTCCCGGGAGATTTTGCGACGATTGAAGCTGACGGATCCATTACGTTGCTCGGGCGTGGGAGTAATTGCATTAACACGGCTGGTGAAAAGGTCTATCCAGAGGAAGTCGAGGAAGCGCTCAAGAAACACCCGGCGGTGCATGACTGCCTTGTGGTGGGTGTGGCTGATCCGAGATTTGGGCAACGCATCGTTGCATTGGCTTCATTACGTGAAGGCGAACAGGTAGAAGAAGACGTGTTGATTGACTTCTCGCGTGAGCACTTGGCGGGTTACAAATTACCGAAGCAACTACTGTTACTGGATGAAGTCAGGCGTGCGCCAAATGGCAAAGCGGACTACAAGTGGGCTCGGCGGACGGCCGAATCGCAATTCAACGTAACAAGTAGCTAGATCCTACGACGGCGAGATCAAACTATGGGCATGCAACGCACTCCCCTTCTCATGTCGCGTTTGATCGAACGTGGCGCAACGATTTCTCCGAATAGTGAAATCGTGACGGCGACAGCGACCGGTACGCGACGCCAGACTTACGCAGAGACAAGTGCGCGAGCGCATCAGCTAGCAGGTGCGTTGACGGATGCCGGCATAGGCATCGGCGATCGCATCGGTACATTCATGTGGAATAGTTCACAGCATGTTGAGGCGTACCACGCGACAGACGGGATGGGTGTCGTACTTCACACATTGAACACACGTTTGTCTGAAAAGGACCTGGAATACATCGTTAACCATGCGGCTGATCAACTCATACTTGTTGACGAAGACCTTGTCCCCATTATGGAATCGCTTCAGCCAAAACTTCCATCGGTCGAACGATTCGTCATCGTCGAAGAGTCCAAGTTTGATGTTGCCACGACGTCATTGCCGAATGCCGTAACGTATGAAGATTTCATTCACGGTCAGCCGACAGATATCGAATGGCCGGAGCTCGACGAGTACGCACCACTTGGATTGTGTTACACGAGTGGTACCACTGGGAACCCTAAAGGTGTCGAATACGAACATCGTGCACAATACCTCCACACTATGACAATCGGACTGACAGACTCAATGAATCTGTCGGCTACTGATACCTTATGTGGCATCGTACCGATGTTCCACGCGATGGGTTGGGGCTTACCGTGGGCAGCACTTATGCTCGGATGTAAGCAAGTACTTCCTCACCGGTTTATGCAACCTGAACGCTTAGCGCAGTTGATCGCGGACGAAGGCGTGACGCTCTCCGCTGGTGTCCCAACCATCTGGCAAGGTCTGAGAGCTGCCATTGAATCGGAGCCCGATAGGTTCGATCTTTCGAAACTCCAACGACTTACGTGTGGTGGCTCTGCTCCGCCGGTTTCTTTGATCCAGTGGTATTGGGAGACCCTCGGTGTAGAGATCATCCAAGGGTGGGGCATGACCGAGATGAGTCCGTTGGGAACGCTGTCCCGTCGCATCGCGAAACACGGTGACGAGAACCGCTCGATTGACGAACGGTTTGTTGATATGGGCAAGGCGGGATTGCTCATGCCGGGTCTTGAGTTGGACGTATTCGACGATGACAATCAACCGCTGCCGCACGACGGTGAACAGATTGGTGAAATCTATGTCCGGGGACCATGGATCTGCAACGAGTACTTCCACGATCCTCAACCAGATAAATTTCACGGCGACTGGCTCATTACTGGTGACGTCGGCAAGATCGACCCAGACGAGTATCTGATCATTGCTGACCGATCGAAGGACTTGATTAAGAGTGGCGGTGAGTGGATTTCCTCGGTGGATCTTGAGAACACGATCGTTTCGATCGATGGAATTCAGCAAGCCTGTGTTGTCGCTCAAGCGCATCCGCGGTGGGACGAGCGACCAGTCGCACTTGTGATACTTGGACCGGATGCTGAAGTAACAAGCCAAGAGATTGTCGATCACTGTGCGAATACGTTTGCGAAATGGCAATTACCTGACGAAGTCCTTTTCGTTGATGAGATTCCACTCACATCAACCGGGAAGATGGACAAGAAGACGGTTCGAGCAAACCTTCAGGCGGATGGGTACGTGTTGCCCGAGCTGAGGGGAAAAGAGAGCGTCGCTTAGCCACACACGGCGAATGATCAATTCGCCTCATTGAGTGCGCACATGCCGCAGATCCTTGTTGACGGACTAAGCAAAACATTTCGTGTCGCTGAGCGAAAGTCCGGTTTGCTTGGTGCGTTCGGTGGATTAATCCATCGACAGTACCGTACTGTAGACGCACTCAGCGACGTTACGTTTTCGATCGACGAAGGCGAGTTAGTAGGGTATATCGGACCCAACGGCGCAGGTAAATCAACGACCATCAAGATTCTCTCGGGGATTCTTGTACCGAGTAACGGTCGTTGTGAAGTAGACGGTCGTGCTCCCTGGAAGCAAAGGCGGAAGCATGTCGCGTCAATTGGCGTTGTGTTCGGACAGCGGACGCAGCTCTGGTGGGATCTTCCGGTGATTGAGTCTTTTGACTTACTTCGTGATATTTATCGGGTTCCTCGTTCGGCCTATGAACGAAGAAGAGATGAGCTGATCGAAATGTTGGACTTGAACGATTTGTTGGACACGCCGGTGAGACAACTCAGTCTAGGTCAACGGGTTCGCTGTGACATTGCGGCAGCATTACTTCACGAACCAAAGATTCTGTTTCTTGATGAACCGACCATAGGACTCGATGCCGTGTCACAGCTGAATGTGCGAGCGTTCATCAAGCAACTAAGCCGTGAACAAAACGTGACTGTGCTTCTGACGACACACGATCTTGATGACATAGAAGCGCTCTGTGACCGGATACTCGTGCTCAACGACGGCCGTTTACTCATGGATGGTTCCATTGAGGAACTTCGAAAGCGTTACGGCGATGGCAGGTATGTTGCCGTAGAGCTTGAGTCGTTTACAGACGTCTCTCCTGCTCACGAAAACGTGGTTGTAGAACGCTCTGATTCACACATACTGTTTAGTGTTGAGTCGGATGTGCCAACTTTCATCGACGAGGTGTTGCAACGATATCCGGTGAAAGACCTACTAATCACGCACCCGCCCATCGAGCGTGTCGTCGCCACGATGTATCAGACTGAACGCATCCAACACTAGCGTAGTCACGAACCACGAACACTAGAAAAGTCGCAGGATGGATTCTCTAGTTACCGCGCTTGTGCGTAGCTATGCGGCAGTGGTTGCTGCTCGATTCCGCATGCTCTTACAGTATCGTGCGGCAGCTCTCGCCGGTATCGCAACGCAAATCTTCTGGGGTTGCATCAAGCTCATGGTGTTTGGTGCGTTCTATGCCGTTGCCGTAACAACGCCACCGATGACGTTTACTGCAATCGTTGCGTACGTTTGGCTAGGTCAAGTGTTGATCGGCTTATTACCTTGGAATCACGATCCGGAGCTTCAGGAGCTATTTATGAGTGGGGGCGTCGCATACGAACTGCTACGCCCCTTGGATCTGTATTGGTTCTGGTTCGCTCGCACGCTTGCATATAGAACCGCACCGACTTTATTACGGATGGTTCCCGGAATCTGCTTTGCGACCTTGGTATTACCGCTGATTGGGTTGCCGGAATGGGCTCTACCGGCGCCTGCAAGTGTGACACACGGTTTGTTGTTCTCAGCGTCGTTTCTCGCTACGGTATTGCTGTCCTGTGCAATCACCATATTGATAACGATCTCGATGTTTTGGATGATTGAGGGACGAGGTATCGCAACTTTTATGTACGGCGTCGTGCCCGTGTTCTCCGGCATGATCGTACCCTTGCCGCTTTTCCCGGATTGGATGCAGCCGTTTCTGCAGTGGCAACCGTTTAGAGGTTTGTGCGATGTGCCGTTTCGGATTTACTCCGGCGATATCCCACTGGCCATGGCATCACAAGAAATTGCGCTGCAATTCGCCTGGGCCGTCATTTTGATCTTATTCGGCTACGGATTAATCGCGCGAGCACGTACTCGATTGGTGGTACAAGGCGGATGATCGCGAGCTTACATCTATTCGGTCGCTTGATGATGACCGCGGTCCGGAGTCAGATGCAATACCGCGGTGCTTTCTTGTTGATGGCATTGGGTTCGTTTTTAACGACCATGGTGCAAGCGATCGGAATATGGGCTTTGTTCGATCGATTTGGAAATCTCGGCGTCTGGTCAGTCGCGCATGTCGCATTTCTCTATGGCACGATCAACATCGTTTTCGCGAGTGTCGACATTACGGCACGAGGCTTCGATACGTTCGGTTCCTCCCTCATTCGAACAGGGCAGTTCGATCGCGTTTTGGTCAGACCAGCAAGTACCGTCATCCTCGTCGCTGCACGCGAGGTTGCGCTAAACAAACTAGGTCAATTACTTCAGGGTATCTTGGTGTTGATTTATGCACTGATAGTGCTCGAGATTAACTGGACGATCGGTCGCTTGGCACTCTATGTGTTTGCAGTGTCGAGCATGTACGCGTTTTTTTATGCGATCCAGATAGTGCGCGCGACCATGAGTTTTTGGACGATCGAAACACTCGAAATACTCAATACGATCTCTCATGGCGGAATGGAAACCGCTCAATATCCGATGTCGATTTACAAAGAATCGTTTACGAATTTCTTCACCTATGTTGTTCCGCTTGCCTGTGTGGCTTACTTCCCGATTGTGGGCGTGCTTGACATGCCAGATCCTCTAGGCAGTACACTCCTAACCCAATCGCTTGCGCCACTGGCTGGCTTTGTGTTCTTCGCTGTTTGCCTGTCGTTCTGGTTCTTCGGTATGAAGCGCTATCAATCGACGGGGTCGTAAGGAACTAACACGTCTATGAATCGAGATAAGGAGATTGCCTCGATGCTGCCATCAGAACAAGAATTCGATCACCTTCGATTCGATCCGACACAAGGGACGGTCATTCGCGATCCGCCAGGTCTGGGTTATGGGTATTGGGCTGGTGGACACAAGATTTCTTTCGATGAACGGACCAACGCGTTCGTTCTTTTCTATCGCGAACGAACGCCTCTGGAGAAAGGTCGAGGTGGGCGTTGTGCGCTTGCTACGAGTTCGGACGGTGTCGAATTTGAAGACGTGTGGACTGCGACGAAAGAAGATTTCGCGTCGTCGTCAATCGAAGTTGGGCATTGTGTACGCGGATTCGACGGCCGCTGGAAGCTCTTTATTTCGTATGAGGTTGAAGGAGCGAGATACTGGCGCATAGATTTACTTGAAGCCGACGAGCTGCGTGCGATGGAATCTCAGTCGCGGCGAACGGTCATTCAACCGCAAGCGTTTGGGCAAAGATCGCTCAAAGACCCGGTTGTGTACGTACAAGACGATTATTACTCAATGCTCATTGCTGGTGGGAGTACCAATGCACCACGTCAGGAAGGCGACACGATTCACGTGGGCGGCGGCGATGCGACGTTCTTAGCTACGTCTTCCGACGGCAAGTATTTCACGTCAATTCGTCGTGTGTTTGAACCGCCGAACAGTGATACGTGGCATGGTCGTCGAGCGCGGATCAATTCCATCATCAAAGAAAAAGACGGGTGGCTAGCGTTTTATGACGGTGGCCGCAATTTCTATGACACCTATGAAGAGTGGTGCGGACTGGCGTGGAGCCCGGACGGTCTGGATTTTGAGCGATTAGATCAGGAGCAACCGTGGGTTCAGTCACCTTTCGGCTGTGTACGTTATGTCTACGCGCATGATGCGGGCGAGCGAGTGTTTTTCTACTATGAATATACGCGGCAAGATGGCTCGCACGACCTGCGCGTAAGTATTGTTAATCGACGCTAGTCAGATCGATCGTACGTGAGCGCTTGACCTTGCGGCGCATCGATGACGTCGGTGCCGTCAAACACCATGGTGCCGTTGACAAACGTGTTTGTAATTCTGGATGCAAACGTGATGCCGGCGAATGGAGACCACCCGCATTTAGCTAAGATCGGCTCGTCGTCAATCGACGTACTTTGCGCACTGTCGACTACCACGATGTCAGCGAAGTAACCCTCTCGGAGATAACCACGTTCGGCGACTTCATAGAGTTCCGCCGGTGCATGAGACGTCTTTCGAACTAATGTAGGTACATCGAAGATGCCTTCGATTGCATGTTCGAATAACGCGAGCAACGCGTGTTGAACGAGAGGTAGACCGGCAGGCGCAAGCGCGAAGGGTTGCTGCTTTTCTGCGATAGTGTGTGGCGCGTGATCGGTCGCGATCACGTCGATGCGATCTTCAAGAAGTGCTTTGCGGAGTGCGAGTTGGTCAGCGCGTCGTTTGATCGCGGGATTGCACTTGATCCAAGCGCCTTTTGATTCGTACCACGCATCATTGAAGAACAGATGATGTACGCAAACTTCCGCAGTGATGCGTTTTGACCCAATGGGACCAGGTTCGAACAAGACCATCTCGTCAGCGGTTGTGAGATGCAATATGTGCAATTTCGATCCGTGTTCTTTTGCAAGTGAAACCGCGAGTTCAGAAGACTTGAAACAGGCTTCACGGGAGCGGATGAGTGGATGCTGACTCGGGGGCATATCCTCACCGAATTCAGCGAGTGCCGCGCGTTCGTTCTCGATGATCGTCGGCGTGTGCTCACAGTGCGTTGCGATCAGGATCGGGCAAGACGCGAAGATGCCATGCAATGTTTCTTCATTGTCAACGAGCATGTTGCCTGTCGATGCACCCATAAACACCTTGACCCCACAGGCTAGCTTTGGATCGACAGCTTTGATTGCCTCGAGATTGTCATTCGTCGCGCCTAAATAGAAGCCGAAATTCGCATGTGAAACGTTTTGGGCGCGCTCGATTTTCGCTCGTAACCTGTCTTCGTTAATCGTTTGCGGCACGCAGTTCGGCATTTCCATGTAACTGGTAATACCACCAGCGACGGCCGCACGAGATTCGGTAGCGATCTCACCTTTATGCTCAAAACCAGGCTCTCGGAAATGAACTTGGTCATCGATCATGCCTGGAATAACCCATGCGCCGTGAACGTCAATTTCGGTCTTACCGGCGGCGGTCCCGCCGACCTGCGAAATTCTCTGTCCTTCGATGGCTAAGTCACCTTCGAACGCGCGACCTTCGTTTACTAACGTTCCGTTTTTTAAAACTACAGAGTGCGACAAGAATGAGTCCTTGAACCTATGATGAATCGTTCGGCAACTTTGCATCGAAGCGAAGCACTGAATCGACCCTATGTATGATATTTCGATGCACGAAGCTCAACCTGTTCAATACATGGAACGTACGCGTCTCTATTACGAGGCGCAAGGATTCGATCGCGCCTATCAATGGGCACAGCACGATGATGTACCGTTCAAACCTTTAAGCAAACCACTAAGCGAGTCGCGAGTCGCGGTGGTTACGACGGGTGCACGTTACGACCGATTGATGACGGATCCTCGTTTCGTCGATTCCGGTGACATCGACGAGTTACCGTCCCATTTATTCGCTCGCGATCTCGCGTGGGATAAGGAAGCGACTCACCTTAACGACTTAGGCTCGTATCTACCCGTGAGGATACTGCAAACGCTCGCCGAGAATGGCACGATAGGAAGCGTCGCGTCACGATTTCATTGCCTGCCGACCGAATACAGTCAACGTCGAACACGAGAAACGGATGCGCCGGAAGTCCTTAGTAGGTGTCAAGAGGACCATGCAGATTTGGCGCTGTTGGTGCCATTGTGACCGGTTTGTCATCAGTCCGTTGGACTGACAGCTCGTCATTTAGAAGCCAATGGAATTCCAACGGTGATCCTTGGATCGGCAATCGATATCGTCGAACGATGCGGTGTTCCACGTTTTTATTTTGTTGATTTTCCACTCGGTAATCCTTGCGGCAAACCCTACGATCAAGAGATGCAAGGGAGTATCGTTTCAAAAGCGCTATCTCTATTTGTATCGGCTTCGGAAGCGCGTACGGTCGTCAAAGATCCGAATCGTTGGGGTAGTGAAGAGTGGCGAGAACGGTATATGGAGATCAATCCCGAAGATCGTGAGAAAATGCTGCGACAGGGGGAGGAGCGACGCCGTAAGCGGCAACACCTGCGAGATATCGGTCACACTCGCAAAGACTAGCTTGCGTTGCTGCAAACGGTCTCTACGGTCAGATTACTTCACGAAGAAACTGGTGAACGATGTCGCTTGAATTTGCGATTGAACTCATCAAATCGACGTTACCGAGGGATTGCGTACTCACCGATCCATCCGCGACCGCGCCGTTTGAGACGGATGGACTGACCGCATACCGAAGACGACCGCCCGTCGTTGCGCTTCCGCGTGACACGAATGACGTTCGTCAAGTCCTGCGGATTTGCCACGAAACGGGAGTTCCCGTTGTGACCCGAGGTGCAGGAACGGGCTTATCCGGTGGTGCGTTACCGCACGAGAACGGCGTGTTACTCGTGTTATCCAAAATGAATCGCATCCTTTCGATCGATCAAGAGGGGTGTACGGCGACGGTTCAACCTGGCGTCACCAATCTTTCAATTTCGCAAGCGGTTGCAGACATGGGTCTTTATTACGCACCTGATCCTTCGTCCCAGATCGCGTGCAGCATCGGCGGAAACGTCGCGGAAAACGCCGGTGGTGTACATTGCCTAAAGTATGGCCTCACACTCCATAACGTGCTTGGCTTGAAAGTTCAGACGATTGAAGGCGACGAGCTAATTCTGGGTGGTACCGGTTACGAAAGCCCAGGAGTTGAGTTGATACCTTTGTTCGTTGGTTCAGAAGGCAT
Organism: Gammaproteobacteria bacterium; assembly: GCA_026707905.1. Lineage (GTDB taxonomy): Bacteria > Pseudomonadota > Gammaproteobacteria > Pseudomonadales > Azotimanducaceae > Bin55. The sequence goes on from JAPOVY010000012.1 coordinate 13,399, forward strand.
GCTTGGCGTGGTCACTGAGATCACGGTCAAGTTATTACCGACGCCGCCTTGCAAGGAAGTGTTGCTTGGTGGGTTTAACGAATTGGAATCTGCTGGCGAGTGCGTGGCTGCGATCATTGCTCGAGGGATCATCCCCGCGGGACTGGAAATGATGGACGCGCTAGCAATTCAAGCGGCTGAAGACTACGTCCATGCAGGCTATCCACGTGACGCGGCGACCATTCTCATTTGCGAGGTCGATGGTACAGCTGAGCAGGTGAGAAGCGACGCAAAGCTGATCGGTGAACTGATGGTGGCTCATGGCGCTGGCAACATTCGAAACGCGACCGAACCTGATGAACGTGACCGCTTGTGGCAAGGACGGAAGGCTGCATTCCCTGCGATGGGTCGCATTTCACCGGATTATTACTGCATGGACGGCACCATTCCCAGACGACACCTAAGTAAGGTGTTAACGAGTATTGCGTCGTTGGCAGAAAAACATCGGTTACGTGTCGCGAACGTGTTTCATGCGGGAGATGGAAATCTGCATCCACTAATCCTGTATGACGCAAGCGACGAGGAACAGCTGCATCGTGCGGAACGTCTTGGTGTAGAAATCCTTGAACTATGCGTAAGTGTTGGTGGTACCGTAACGGGCGAACACGGTGTTGGCGTCGAGAAGCTCGATCCCATGTGTTCACAGTTCTCGACTGCAGAACTTGAGCAGTTTTTCCGGCTCAAGGAAGTTTTCGACGCGAGTGGCTTAATGAATCCCGGAAAAGCCATTCCAACACTCGCGCATTGTTCTGAAATTAAAGGGATGCATGTACGCGGCGGCGAGCTACCGTTTCCGGAACTCGATCGGTTTTGACTCGACCTTTCGATGATTCACAGCGACTGATCGATTCAGTCAATCACGCCGTCGCGCATAAGAAGCAGTTGTCCATATTGGGCCACGGCACGAAAGCGCACTATGCACGATCGACTCACGGGGATGCGTTACAGTCCCGAGACCATGTCGGCGTCATCGAATATCGACCTGATGAACTGACCATTTCCGTGCGAGCTGGTACATCTTTGACGGAAATCAAGGATGTGCTCGATGAACATGATCAGATGTTGGCTTGTGACCCGCCTAGGTTTTTCGGCGGGGGAACGATCGGGGGCGCGGTTGCTAGTGGCTTGAGCGGTCCTGGTAGACCTTGGTACGGCAATATTCGCGATGCAGTACTTGGCATCGAAATCGTCAACGGACTTGGCGAATGTATGAGGTTTGGCGGTTCAGTGATGAAAAACGTCGCGGGATTCGACGTGTCTCGCATGATGGTGGGATCGCTTGGAATCTTCGGATTGATTCTGAGTGTCAATCTGCGTGTACATCCGAAGCCTGAAATTGAGCGTACGACCAAACTGGAATTAGAGTGGGATCAGGCATGGAAGGTTCAGGGCGAGACGATCTCAAAACCATCCGCTGTCTCAGCGACGTGCTATTGGTCAGGTACGTTGTACCTCCGGCTCAGTGGGAATCGTGCGAGCGTCAATGAAACTCTTGGACGATACCCAGAAAGCACCGAAACCGAAAACGAACTTTGGGAGCACGTGCGTGATCACAATCACCCGTTCTTTCACCGACAGGAGCAGCTTCAACGCGCGTGGCTCGGTCGCGGCACGCAACCGGAGATTACAAACGCTGGGGACCAATTGGTGGAGTGGGCAGGAGCTCAAGTATGGTCCCATCTTGGTCCTACCGATTCGCAAGCGTTAGAAGACAACGACACGAGTGAGCCATTCGATCGTACAAGCGCGAACTCAGAAACGGAATCAAAGTACGTGAAACGACTTCGTCGAGCGTTTGATCCACACCTCTTGTTTAACAGCGATCTACGTCTCTAGCGATGCGTGTTGAACTTGCTCAGACGCTGGCCGACACAGAACAAGGTCAACGTGCTGAGGAAATCCTACGGAAGTGCGTACATTGCGGGTTCTGCAACGCGACTTGTCCTACATACAACCTCTTAGGGGATGAGCTCGATGGTCCACGAGGACGAATCTACCTCATCAAAGGTATGTTCGAATCCGATGAGGTTGATGAGCACGCACGTTTTCACCTGGACAGGTGCTTGACGTGTCGAAATTGTGAAACCACGTGCCCATCAGGCGTCGAATACGGCGAACTGCTTGAGCTAGGACGAAATTACATCCACGAGAGTTCGCCTGCTCCTACATTCCTTGAACGACTGCTGCTCTGGGTTGTCCCACACCATCGCCGACTTGCGTTCATGGTTCGACTTGGTCGTCTCTTTCGGTGGTTCGTACCAACGCCGCTCAAACGCATGATTCAGCCAGTTCGTTCTGCGCGAACGGAAGACGAAGACAAGGATGCCCTAGTTACATTACTTCAAGGTTGTGCGCAACGAGCGATGACACCAGAAGTTAACCAACACATCGCAGGATTGCTACGTGCTCGGAATATACCGGTTCGACTCCGCGCCACCGAACAATGTTGCGGTGGACTACATATGCATCTAGGTCGGCACGATCAAGCTCTTCACAGAATGTCCGCAAACGTTGAAGCGCTGTACGATGATGCTACGAGAACTTATCTTTCTTCGGCTTCAGGATGTGGCGTTACCGTCAAAGACTACGGACGGCTTCTTGGCACACCTGAAGCCAAGGTACTTGCTCAACATACTCAAGATATCGCCGAGTATCTACAGCAGTTCACATTTGAACGACACCCAAATATCCAGCGTGTCGCGCTGCACGTTCCCTGCACCTTACAGCATGGACAGAAAATCCCGGGGCTGATAGAGAAGATTCTTGAACGCACAGGGTACGTGCTCGTTTCCGTAAGAGACGCACACCTATGCTGCGGTTCGGCGGGTTCTTATTCGTTGTTACAACCAGAACTTTCAGAACAGCTCTTGGATCGAAAACTAGCCGCTCTCGAAGAACAGACGCCGGACGTAATCGCAACCGCAAACGTAGGGTGTCATTTACATCTCAGGTCTGGGACAAATACACGTGTCGTGCATTGGGTGACGCTTCTACACTAGCTAGCTTCGTCTACTGCGGCGGCGTCGGCGTTCGTGTCAGTCGCACTTGGTTCTTCGGGTTGGATGCTTGGATCACGACCAGCTCGAATTTCCTCCACAAGCCAATCCGCAGTTGAAAGCATCTGACGATTGCCACCTCGAGCGGTCACCTGGTATTTGTTCGCGATCAGTAGTGCAGGCACGCCAAGAGTTCTCGTATCAATCGCGAGCTGGCGACTTGATTCAATAGACCTTGAGATAAACCGGCCGTTCAAAGCAGAGAGAAAACGGTCGCTCTCGATACCCCGATCATGCATGAATTCAGCAAGTTGCTGGTCGCTTAGAAACGTGGTGTTTCGTTCGTGAATTGCATCAAATATCCTTCGGTGATTCTCCTCGAGCAAGTCTTGTGACTCAAGCACAAGATAGGCGCGCGCGAGTCGCGTCGTTAAGGTGTCGATGGCGATATGAATTCGCTTGAACTCGATCTCGTCACCTAGTCCATCAACCCACCCATCCAGCATAGGTTCTAAACTCGCACAATGGGGACACGCGTAGCTGAAAAACTCAATGACTTCGATCGGATCGTCTTTTATCGATCGGTCTAACGTGTTGTAGGTACGTTCGGTGCTCGTACCCCACCCAGGAACTAGATTGAGCGCGTAGAGCGTGCTGTATCCAATTACGACGGCCAAGATCGCGCCAAGGGTACTGAGTAGTGCTATTCGAACTCGTTCTACTTTGGTCATCGTTTTCTGAACCTGAATTGCGACAATATACTAGCAAGTAGCCAAATAACGGATTTGTATTTTTCTAGCGCTTACCGTTGAACGTCACTCTCTATCAAGATCCGATTTGTCCTTTTTGCATGCGTGTGAAGAGCTTCCTTTCAACGCACGGCATCGAGATTCCCATGCGCAATACCGTAATGGACATCTCAGCATATAGAGAGTTAGTGACAGGCGGCGGTCGAGCCACGGTGCCATATCTTCGAATCGAGCGGGATGATGGTCAGGTCGAGTGGCTATATGAATCGCTCGACATCGTGCACTTTATCGACGACGTAAAAAATCAGCTGAAATAGTGCAAATGTCAATATCAAAGGTGGACGACAGGATATCCGAGCGTCTAGTTAGCGCACGATTGAATTCGACGCCGTTACCAAACTTTCCCGGTCCATTGCCGACATCGCTTGATCAGGCATACGCCATTCAATCCGCATCGATCAATCGGTGGCACGACTACGTAGTTGCATGGAAGGTCGCGAAGCTACCCGAGATCGACCGCGGTCGATTTCCTGCGGAGAGGCTTATTGGACCAGTATTCAAATCCTCACTTCGTCGAGTAGAGCCTGGTGCGTGTACCGTCATGCCGGTTTACGAAGGCGGATTCACTGCTATAGAGGCTGAATACGCGTTAGAACTTGGCGCGACGATTCAGCCGTCGGGCAGAGAATACTCGGATAACGAATTAGCCGATCTAGTCGACGCAGTCTATGGCGTCGCGGAAATTGCTAGTAGTCCAATCGCGCTACTCAACGCGATTGGTGCAATGGCTGTGATTCCCGATTTTGGCGGGAATTGTGGACTCGTCGTTGGTCCGGAGATTGACGATTGGCGTACCGCACCATCACGGTCGTTGACGGCAAGCGTGACGGTTGATGGGAAGAAGGTCGGGGAATCGACAATCGAAGGTATTGATCAGGATCCGTTACAGACGGTAAGAGCTCTAATCGAAATCTGTAGCGAACGCGGTATCCAGTTACCTAAAGGCACCCTAATATCGACAGGTGCGCTCACCGGTGTACACGACATGGGTGTGTCCTCAACTGCTCAAGTGGACTTTGGTTTATTCGGCTCTTTCGAAGTTACGTTTGAGGCGGCCACACCGATCGCGTAAAGCCGAATTGAGTCACAATCACCCGCATAGACCTGCGACATCATTGCAGCGGTAGAGATTCGGATATAACGCGAGCGGTCAATGAAAACTGGTCATGCGGTTCTAGCCTTAAACATCGAAACTGTCACCAACAATACATAAAAAAGCGACGACTAAAATTACATTCCTGACGTGAGTCCCTTCTTAATAGCTCTTTAACTATAGCTCATTGGTTCGGAAAGTACGGGGTCGCGTAGCGCTGTTTTTTAGCGCAAGTTGTATTACCTGAATCCGCTTTCTCGGAGAATTTTCATATGAGCTTTAGGCCCTATGTGACGGCATTGGTCGTCATTGCGACTGTTCTGCCTCTCACTTCCGCAATCTTCGCTCAAGAGGACGAGTCGGAACAGGAGGTAATGGAAGAGGTTGTTGTCACGGGAATCCGGTCGTCTCTTTCAAGTGCGCTTGAGGACAAGCGAGACGCAGCAAACTTAATTGAAGTCATCCTGGCAGAAGATATCGGCAAACTGCCGGATCAAAACTTGGCAGAGGTCCTCGAAAACGTAACCGGAATCCAGATTACTCGGACCGCTGGTGTTGGAACAGGCGTTCAAATTCGTGGTACAAACGCAAACCGTACTGAAATAAACGGTGTCTCAACGGTAGACTCGGGTGCTGGACGTACCGGCATCGATTTCGAAGACGTCTCCGCCGCGATCATCGCTGCTGTTGAAGTAACCAAAGCGCCTGAAGCGAAGACTGTAGAAGGTTCAGTGGGCGGCACGATCAATCTCAGGACGATCCGTTCCCTTGATCTTCGCGAACGTATCGCATCGATTCGATTCCAAGGTGAAAACAGCAGTCTTACGACCGATAGTGCTTTTCTTCCCAGGCTCTCTGGCACATTTGGTGACAAATGGACCACGGACAGTGGCGAGTTCGGCGTAGTTCTTAGTGGAAGCTTCACCCGGCAAGACGTTACTGCGTTCCGTCCACGTACCGACCGAGATAACAGCGTTGCAGCCGGAAGTGGCGCGGCAAGTGCTCAATCGTTCAATTTCTTGCCGATTCAGTTCCTAAATCAAGATTACGACAACTTTGAGTATGACACCAAGAATTTCGCTAGTTCGTTCGAGTGGGCGCCAAACGATGAAATGACTTGGTATTTTGATCTTGTCAACAATGATCAAGAGCGTCGGCAAGAAAGTTCGAGAGTACAGGGCTCCGGTGTAAGTAGCCTCCGAAACGCATCGATTCCTGACGCCTTTGAAACGATCGACTTTGGAACGATTGACGGTAGGATTCGCCACGACCTAGGTAGCATCGAAGCCGCACTTCGAGGCGTCATTGGAGTTGATTTGGATGTGGACGATGACGATCCAAATCTGCGTTTCTCTTCCGACACGAACTCCCGGTTAACAGAGAGTCGCATTCTCAGAGTAGGTACTGACTGGCAACGCGACAGATGGTCTGGAACGGCGGAGGTGTCGACTTCAACATCTGACTCCACTACGCCGAGCTTCAACACGACGCTCAACTTTATCAATCCGAACGTACCACTCGATCCAGGCGGTGCCAACGACAACAGTACACCGTTTCGCTACGATCTTTCAGATGGGACGCTGTCATGGGCCGTCGCGTTCGGGGAACCAGGTGCGCCAACCGTTACCCAACTGCTCGACCCGGCGAACGTTGTTTTACGTGATGTCAACATAAGTCAAGACATCGCGGAAAGCGGCGAAGACGCAATGGTGTTTGATTTCAGTTACGATCTCGAGTGGGGCAGTTTTACTTCGGTTGATTTTGGCTATCGATATAGCAAGGCGACGAATTTCAACAATGACATCCGCACAAATCGTGGCTTGCGGCGTATGTCGGATTCTCCAAGAGGAAATCTGTTCTCTGAACTCTTGGTACCGGGTCCTGATAACTTCAATGAAGCTGACGGAAGAGAGCTCTACATTGGAGATTTCCTTCTGATCGACCCCGAACGTGTCGCATCAGATCCCGATGGCGTACTGGCGATACTGAATGCTGCGATCACGGCTCACGGTGGATCCAGATCGGTCAATCAACCCACGTCGACAGTCACAGCGTTTTTCGATATCGAAGAAAAGACTAACGCGCTGTACGCACAAGTGAATTTTGAGGCAGGTATCTTCCGTGGGAATTTCGGTGTGCGGCATATAGCTACCGACGTCAACTCTACAGGTAACTCGGTGATCAACGATGTCGTAACGCCCGCTACCTTGACGGGTAGCTACAGTTTTGTGTTACCTCGTTTTAACGTGGCTGCGAATGTACGTGACGATGTGGTACTTCGCGCAGCTTGGGCTAAGGACATTAGACGACCAAATTTCAATAGTCTGTCAACGTCAACCACGTTCAGCACGAGTCCTAACCCGCCTGTTTCGATCGGTAATCCCGAACTAGAGCCAGAAGAAGTGAACTCGATCGATTTTACGGCAGAATGGTATTTCGCTCCGACGAGTGTTCTAAGTGTCGGTTACTTCAGAAAAGTACGTACTGGCTTGTTTGTTCGTACTCAAGAGGATCCGTTTGAAGATCCAGTAACTGGCTTCCGCGACATTACAGATCCATGCGAAGACGGCGGCATCTTCAACCCTATCGCGGACATCAATGTATTTGGACCCGCGGGCGTTGGGGTTTGTGTTCCCGTGGCAACGACGGTTAATGGTGCTGGCGAAACCACGCAGAGCGGAATTGAAATCGCTTTTCAGTACGACCTTTCGCAATTTGAAGATGAGCTCGGTTGGGCATCTGGGTTTGGCTTTATCGTCAACCTAACGAATCAGGATTTCGCTGGTGGCGACACGTTCCTTAATCCGACGAGTCGTGCCACCGCTGCGTTTGCGCTAACGTCTACCGGCAGATCTGGTGTTTCATTACGAGGGCAGTTGATCGACTTGTCGGGAACAGCGTACAACCTGACGACCTACTATGAGAAATATCGCATTTCAGCCAGGATGCGATATACATGGCGAGAGGCTTATCGATCCACGGACTTCGGCAGTACGTCAAGCTTCCCGTGGGGTTTTCCGGTTGTACAAGAAGATCGAGGGCAGCTCAACGCGAGCGTCAGCTACGATGTAAACGACAACTTGAATGTTGGCATTGAAGCGGTCAACCTCACCGAATCAGACGTTCGCCAGTCGTGTGTAAACGAAGGCGCTCTCGTGTGCTTCCAAGGTCTAACGGATCGCCGTATCACGCTAGGCGCTAGTTACAGTTTTTAAAGCTCGTACATAGCGCAACCTAGAACTAGGGCATCAGCGATTTCACTGATGCCCTTTTTATTTGTACTTCCGATCGATACTCATTAGCTTGTTTAGATTCTCGTCACCATGAAATGCGCCCGAAGAGCAAACTCTTAAACGAAACTACCTCAAATACACTAACTATCGGCGAATGTTTCTACGAGTTGCCAAGCAAGTTCCGACCGCTTTCGAGCCACGCCTTCGTATTCAAGCGCCGTCTCTGAACTCGCATTTCCATCCAAACCACGTTTGTAGACACCTTGAATAATTCCTGCCGATCGGAATAGGTTATAGATTACGTAAAAAAGCCAGTTCTCGATTGTGTCGCGACCGTAATAATGACAGTAAGTCTTGATCACTTCTTGCTCAGTTGGTATGCCGATTGGCTCTAGGTTGACGCCTGTGATGCCCCCTGGTTTGTCACTTTGTTCACCGTAATACTCTTGGCACCAGTAACCTAAGTCCGCCAACCCATCGCCGAGTGTTGAAAGCTCCCAATCGAGCACGGCGATTACTTTCGGTTCCGTTTCGTGAAGCAGCACATTGCCGAGTCGAAAGTCGCCGTGCACGATTACCGGGAGCGTCTCGTCCGGAAGATGTGCTGGCAACCACTCGATCAATTGATTCATCGCATCGATTGTCTCGGTCTCTGATGCTTGATACTGGCGACTCCAGCGCGAAACTTGGCGTGCGAAATAATTACCGGGGCGACCGAACGTCTCTAAACCGACTGCAATCGGGTCTACACGGTGAAGACTAGCAAGGATGCGTGCCATATCGTGATATACGACCGATCGCTCACGTGTCGGTAGATCGGGAAGCGCAGTCTTGGTGTAGAGCCGACCTTCCACCATTGACATGATGTAGAACTTAGTACCGATGACACTCGTATCTTCGCAAAGCGCAAGCATTTCAGGGACGGGTACGTCAGTTTCGTAGAGCGCGGCCATGACGCGGTACTCACGATCAACAGCGTGCGCGGAAGGAAGGAGTTCTCCGGGCGGTTGCTTTCTCATTACATAGCGACGGGAAGACGTTTCCAACAGGAACGTCGGATTGCTCTGACCTCCTTCAAACTGTTGAACTGAGAATGGTCCGCGATAGTCTGAAATGTGTCCCCGCATGTATCGATCGACGCGAGCGATATCGAACTCGTGACCGGGTCGGATCGGCGTTAGCTCAACTTCACTCATATTCAAAGTCACTCGAAGGTCCTATTTCATTCTAGCTGAACATCCGTCGGTTTTTTTGCATAGCAAATCTAGCCGGGAATCCCACATTTCACGTTGAATGTCAAAACCGTTTTCTTATCATTCGCACCTTCAAAAATCTGGTACGGAAGTCTCGTGAGGACGGAAAGCGCGCGGCAGCAAGATGTTGTGCGTGACTGGCTCGTTATCGACGCCTCGGAACATAATCTCGGACGCCTTGCATCGGTCGTCGCACAGCGATTACGCGGTAAGCACAAAGTAATGTATACACCACATGTGGACATGGGTGATTACGTTGTTGTGATCAATGCGGAACGCGTTCGAGTCACGGGTCGTAAAGAAACGGACAAACTTTATCACCGACACACGGGTTACCCAGGGGGGATTAAGACAACCTCGTTAGGTGAGATGAGGGATCGACGTCCAGAAGAAGTCATACGACTTGCGGTCAAGCGGATGTTGCCACGCAATCCACTTGGCCGAAGTATGTTGAAGAAGCTCAAGGTCTACCGAGGACCGGAACACCCACACGGCGCACAGCTGCCAAAAGAACTCGAAATTTAGTCCGATTGGTAACGTGCGTACCATCCAATCGCGGATGGTTTCATTTGATTAGGAGTATTTAGTGGTAGGCGATTACAGCTACGGCACTGGGCGGCGCAAGGTGTCAACGGCTCGAGTGTTTCTAAGTACTGGTGTGGGCCAAATAATCGTCAACGGCAAGCCACTGGACGAGTACTTTGGGCGTGAAACCGCGCGGATGGTCGTGCGTCAACCGCTTGAAACCACAGGTATGACTGAACGGGTGAACTTAAAGGTTTCAGTTCGCGGGGGAGGCGGTTCCGGACAAGCCGGTGCGATTCGTCATGGTATCGCAAGAGCGCTGGTGGATTACGATGAAGCGCTCAAACCTCAGCTGCGCGTAGCGGGTTTCTTAACGCGAGATGCACGTCAGGTCGAACGTAAAAAAGTGGGATTACGCAAAGCCCGTAAACGTCCGCAATACTCGAAGCGGTAGCGACAAGCCATTCGAAAAACCTAACTGCATTGCGCAGTTAAAAAAGCTAGACAAGCAGAGGTCACTTGAGCGAGGATACTGTAAATACGAATCGTCGTTATTTACTCTTGGCAACGACAGGTGTTGCCGCAGTAGGCGCCGTTGGCGCGGCGATTCCGTTTGTGCAATCATGGCAACCGAGCGCACGAGCTCGCGCACTCGGAGCACCAATCAAAGTCAATATCGGGAAACTCAGTCCAGGTGAGCTTCTTGGCCCTCTACCCGCGTGGCGAGGTCAACCGATTTTCGTGATAAAGCGGACGCCTGACGCGCTCGCAATTCTTGAAAATGAACTCGAAAAACTGGCAGATCCCAATTCTCTCGACAGTGACCAACCCGAATACGCTGAAAACCTACATCGTTCTCGTAATCCGGAGATTGGGGTATACCTGGGGCTGTGCACGCACTTGGGCTGTTCGCCCAAATACTACGGCGCCGTCCAACCTGAAGCGTTTGAAAGCAACTGGAAGGGGGGCTTTTTCTGCCCTTGTCATGGGTCAAAATTTGATCTTGCGGGACGTGTTGAGAAGAACCTACCGGCGCCGACGAATTTGACAGTACCACCGCACTACTATGAGTCGGATACGACTTTAGTTATTGGACTAGATGGACAGGTCGCATAGTGTCTGAAGTTACCGAAAAAGGTCGTTTGGTATCGCGCGCTATGCAGTGGATCGACGATCGTCTCCCGATTACCTCAACATTCAAAGAACATGCTTCGGAGTACTACGCACCGAAGAACTTCAACGTCTGGTATGCCATGGGTGCATTGGCGCTGGTCGTTTTGGTCATTCAAATTCTGACCGGGATTTGGCTCACGATGGCATACGTTCCGACAGCTGAGGGTGCGTTTGCGAGCGTTGAGTACATCATGCGCGATATCGATTTCGGTTATCTGATTCGGTATATACACTCAACCGGTGCGTCAGCGTTTTTCGTGGTCGTGTACTTGCACATGTTTCGAGGGTTCGCATACGGCTCGTATCGCAAACCACGTGAACTGCTATGGCTCATTGGCATGGCGATTTACCTTGTGCTGATGGCAGAAGGATTCTTTGGTTATCTCCTGCCTTGGGGCAACATGTCGTATTGGGGTGCACAAGTGATCGTGTCGTTAATAGGCGCGATTCCTTACTTCGGTCCTGACCTGATGGAGTGGGTACGCGGTGACTTCGTCATGTCCGGAATCACTCTTAACCGATTCTTCGCGCTGCACGTCGTCGCACTACCGCTTGCTTTGGTGGGGTTGGTGTTCTTACACATTGTTGCACTTCATCACGTAGGTTCGAGTAACCCAGACGGAATCGAGATCAAAGCGAGCAAAGACGAAAACGGCGTACCACTAGACGGCATACCGTTCCATCCTTACTACTCGACGAAGGACTTTGTTGCGATCGTCGTGTTCTTGATCCTATTCTGTGCAGTGGTGTTCTACGCACCAGAGATGGGCGGCTATTTCATTGAGAAACCGAACTTCGAGGAAGCAAATCCGCTCGCAACGCCGGAACACATTGCCCCAGTGTGGTACTACACACCCTTTTATGCAATGCTCCGCGCGGCTACTTTCCCCTTCCTCGGAATCGATGCCAAGTTTTGGGGACTGATCATCATGGCGGGCGCAATTCTGATTCCAGCTGCATTACCGTGGCTTGATCGGAGCAAAGTCAGTTCGATGCGATACAAGGGATGGTTCTCAAAAATTGCGCTCATGAATTTCGTGGTCGCTTTCCTGGTCCTCGGTTACCTCGGTACGATCCCGCCGTCGCCTATCGCCACGGCAACAGCGCAGATCATGACGCTTGTCTACTTTGGGTATTTTGTTTTGATGCCTTGGTATACGGCAATCGAAAAAACCAAACCCGCGCCTGAGCGGGTTACGCACTGAGAGGCTGTGTAGCGATGAACATCCGAGCTCTCAGAGCGGTACGAGTTGTTGCAATCGGGGTGCTAACTCTCGGGTTCGGCGTACCCATCCTCGCTGCGGATTCAGACTGGATTATGAAGCCAATGTCGCCGGATCTCGATAACACGGCTTCGCTGCAACGCGGAGCGAATCTCTACGTGAATTTTTGTTTGGGTTGCCATTCACTCGAGCATCAACGTTATGAGCGAACGGCAGATGACCTTGGCGAAATCCCTCATGAGTTGATGAAAGCGAATGTCATTTTCACTGATCAGAAGATCGGGGAGCATATGCAGTCATCTATGTCAAAAGAGGACGCGAAAAAATGGTTTGGTGCGGCGCCCCCAGATTTGACCATGGTGACTCGTGTACGCAGTCCTGAATGGGTATACAACTTTCTATTGACGTTCTACGAGGATCCATCGCGACCGTTTGGCGTCAACAACAAGGTGTTCCCTAACGTGGGTATGCCACACGCGATGTTAACGCTGCAAGGTATTCAGGAAGAGGTCTGCTTCGGCAATCGACCCATTGATTTACTTGACGTACAACCGGCACTCGATCAAGATCGTGTTGAATCGATCAAGGACGGCGGTGACGAGAACTGTAGTGAGCTTTCACTAATCCTCGGATCAGGCATGTTTAGTAATGAAGAGTACGATCAAGCTGCCTTTGATATCGCGAATTTCCTACACTATGTTGGCGATCCAACGCGGGCGGAGCGAGAAGCCCTCGGCAAGTACGTCATTGGCTTTTTGCTGATCCTCCTTGTGCTTGCATATTTCTTAAACCGCAACTACTGGACAGACGTTAAAAAGAATTGAAGCGGCACGCTCTCGCCTCTCAGACGTTTCGTTCGGTGTTTCATTTCAAGTAGGTTAGGGACAACATGAGTCTTTCGTCACGCCACACGCCTTTAAAACTCTATTCAGATCCCGGGTCTCAGTACAGTCATCGCGTACGTATCGCGCTTGCTGAGAAGGATCTGGATGTGGATATCTATGATGTTCTGGATCCTACGAAGGAAGAGGATTTACTACTCATCAATCCTTCAATGTCACTTCCGACTCTACAGGATCGTGGCACAGTTCTCAACAATAGCTCGGTGATCATGGAATATCTCGATGAGAGATATCCGCATCCTCCGCTGTTTCCGATCTATCCTGTCGACAAGGCGAGAAGCCGATCGATCATGCGTGAGGTCGACGATCATCTTGCCTCATTCGTTGACGTGGTTAGCGCCGGAGGAAAACCTAATACGCAGCAGAAGAACAGGGCGCGTGACTCACTGAAAGGTAATCTGATCGCTTTTCAAGCACATTACTTGCGTGACGGCGAACACTTCGGCGGCGAGGAATTCTCCTTGGTTGACTGCACCGTGTTGCCAATTCTTTGGCGACTCGAGTTGATGCAGATTAAACTACCGGATCGTCAAACTCGGGGCTTACGCCGATACATGAGTCGACTGTTTGATCGCGAGGGCTTTCGAACGAGCCTCTCTGAAGAAGAGAAAGAGATGCGCTAGATCGAGCCATGAATTCATCACGCTCGTATCTTGTCAACGCGATGATCGATTGGATCGTCGATAACGGTTGTACGCCGCACGTCGTACTGGACACATCGTGCGAAGGTGTGGTGGCGCCAACCGAATACGCCAATGACGATCGATTGGTTCTAAACGTCTCCGGAACAGCAGTACGGAATTTCAAACTCGATGCCGATGGACTCGAATTCGATGCTCGATTTAATGGCGAGTCTCGTCACGTCAGCTGTCCAACGGGCGCCATCGTCGGGATTTTTGCACGCGAAAACGGCGAAGGTATGGCGTTTGAAGTACAAAGTGAGGAAGGATCGACCTCGAACGACAACGCACTCGATGACAGCGAACCGCCGAAGTTACCTTCACACCTTAGATTGGTAAAAGATTAGGCAGCTCGATCGGCGCGTTCTAGATTAGTCTAAATAGTCAATCAGTAGGACGACAGTCTTAACACCCCGTACGTATTTGACGACGTCAGCTGCGGCGGCGCCTACTGCGCGCGGCGTGATCCCAATCAGGTAAACCGAACCTTTGTGAGCATACAGATAGATTTCCTGCGCACGCGTTTGTGGATCGTTTAACAGCGCAAGACGAGCCGACGTGCCAATGGTTCGATCACGGTTCGCTTCACCGACGGTTCGCAGTTCGCCTACGTACAGCTCGTTTTGAATGCTACGCACGTGTCTAAAGTCGCCAGCGATGTCTGACACTAGCTCTTTGTGAGCTTGTTCTTGGACGGAACCGATGAGGAACACCCGACCGTCAAGCACTATCGTATTTACTTGATAGGGCAGCTGTTTACTTCGGAATTCGTCGCGAATCGCGAACCTAATGGCTTCCGTCAAAAGTTCGTCGTCAAGTATCTGTCCAGGTGTGAGACGCGACTCAATGGTTGGCGCGCTTGTGTTGCATGCCATTAACAAAGCGCACAGTACGGCGCATATCGTTACAAGCGCAAATCTCAAGCGAAATTTCATAGATAAGGATTTCTAGTTTGTTGTTGCTGTACGTCGTGAAGAGGGATCAATTTCTGGTCCTGCACAACGCCCCAAAACGGGAGTCGCCTGAAATTACCCGTGGATTCCAGACGGTATCTGCTACCGTTACCTGCGATGTTTTTTGACACTTTCACTTCAGACCAAAAGTTGCTAAATCGGTAAGCATCGATTCCTAGTGCATAGAAAGATGCCATATTCGGGTTCGAATCAAAATACTCACTTACGGTATTAGCGAGTTCTGAATCGTAGATCCGCCATGTATCCGTAGTAAATTGAACACCGTTGGCCAAATCCGTGAGTTTCCCTCTAACGGCGGAATCCGTAACGTAGATGTCCAGTGGTCGATCTGCATGGAAGCGCAGTGATTCGAGCACCGCTTCTAATTGGCTTGAATTAATGAAGGCGACGATGCTGTTTATCTCCTTGTTCATGCGGGGTTGAAACTCAAGTGGAAACTGTACAAGTGATTCAATCTCCTCACGTCTCTGCTCGCTCTCTTCGATTCCGATCGTCGCGCCGATGTCCTCTGTCAACTGCTCGAATTCGCTGATTCGATTGACGGCGATCACGCGCGTTGGCGATGCGATATTGAGTTCGAATTCTGCTCGTGCGCGAATCATCCAAGGTTCATTGCCGTAGACTACGACACACCGCACTTGATCGCGTTTTGACAACGATTGCGCCATCTTCAGTGCTTCGTCTTCAATTGCCCATGCCAGATATCGCACCGAGTCTGGTCGCGAGTTGTCAAAGGAATTAGGTGCGTTGAGCATCAATATTGACCCAGGTAATGCGCGGACAGCTCGAACTGAATCTACGGCATCTTTAGAGAGAGGTCCAACGACGTGATCTGCGCCGCCCGCAAATGCGTCGAGGATCAACTGCTCGGGATCCTTTCCGACGGTGTCGTAAAACTCGAATTCAGGTAGTGAACGTTGGTCGACTCGTTGTTTGTCGACCATATATGCAAGCATCCAACCGTCGCGAATACCTCGCGCGGCTTGAGCATACGCATCCGAACCAGATTGTGGCAAGAGAATCGCAATACGTTTGGGCAGTTGATCGCCGTGTTGAAAACGGTTCTGCAACCAGACAGCGCTTTCGTGCTGAGGTCGCCGACGCGCCCAATCGTCAAACGCGACGCGCCATGAGGCGAAACTTAGGCTGTTGTTAAAGAGGCTAGCGATCTCAAGCCATCCTCGAAGATTTGGATTATCGACTCGATTCTGAAGGTCTGTTAGGTGTTGGTACGGTATACCTACAAGTAGATCCCACAGTAGCCGATTCAATCGGAGCTGACGGTTCGGATCCGTACTACTGGCAAGCTCTTTGGCAGCCATAAGAGCGATGATCGAGGCTTCGTCACGGTCCGTTTGCTGAAGAAAACGTGACCACAGTTCTAACGCGTCTAGGCGCTGCGTTTGGGTATTAGGTTGTAGGTTGTGCACAAGTTGGCTCACATCACGACCTATATCCAACGTGAAGTGAGCGCTGAGAAGCGCGATTAGAAAACGGCCGTTACTTGACAGCACTTCAAGTTCGTCAGGATGATCACGAATGATGTTGACGATCTCACGTGCGCTGTCGGCCTCGCCCGAACGGTAGTGATCCATTGCGAGCGTTAAGTAGCGGTCAGGTTCGCGCAGGATCGTGTTTACGTTGAGTGCATCTGACGTCGGCTTATGAACTTCGACCGGCGGACGTTCGGTGACTTCAGGCGCAAGTTCGCTACAGTTCGCTAAGCACAATACAATCAAACATGCTATACACACCCGCAGCGTAATGAGCGACCAAGGTACGCTGTTCATCGTGGCGACACCAATCGGAAATGTCGGTGACATTACCGATCGAGCGCGAGCAGTTCTGAACAAGACAGATTTCATTGCATGTGAAGACACTCGCCGAGCGAGCAAATTACTGCGTCTACTCTCGATAGATCCAAAAACCAAGTCACTTCGCAGCTTCAATGTTCTGAACGAAAACGACCTTACCGCGAAAATCATAGCTAGTCTAACGCGTGGTCAAGATGTTGCGCTCATTTCCGACGCAGGGACGCCTCTACTCTCGGATCCGGGTTTACCGTTACTTAAGGAGGCGATTGATCGTGGGGTAGCCGTGGTGCCGGTACCAGGTCCCAGTGCGCTGACGGCATGTCTTTCTGTATGTCCTTTGCCGATGCACGACTTCCGCTTCGTTGGATTCATCGAGAGGAAAAGGTCGCAGAAAAAGGCGCTCCTCAGTGAATTGCTTCAGCAGTCGATTCCAGTAGTCTGTTTCGAATCGCCTAAGCGTTTGCTTGATACGCTCCGAGTGATGAGTGAATTAGGCGCTGGTGGACGGATGATGTTTGTTGCTCGAGAACTCACGAAACTTCATGAGGAGCAATGCTTCGATTCCGTTAATAACTTGATCGAGAACTTTGAGGCGCGTGAACGAATACTCGGAGAATTTGTGCTTGTCATCGCGCCTTTAGAAGAACCGCGGCAACTTGACGTCGACCGATTGGTCGAGATCTTGTCAAAAGAACCCATTCCTGCGAGCTCGTCAGCCCGATTACTTGCGAAACTAAGCGGGATTTCAAGGCAAGAAGCGTATCGAAGACTAACCTCAAGCACACTGCAAGATGACTAGCATTAGTGCGGGGAGTCAACCAAGCAATCGCCGGTGCCAATTGGCGCGGGAGGAAAGTCCGGGCACTACAGGACACGGTGCCAGGTAACGCCTGGGGAGCGTAAGCTCACGGCTAGTGCAACAGAAAATACACCGCTCGATTCTTTGAGTAAGGGTGAAATGGTGCGGTAAGAGCGCACCGCGAGACTGGTAACAGGATCGGCAAGGTAAACCCCACCGAGTGCAAGGCTGAATAGGAACCAACGGCGTGGTCCGCGTCGGTTCGGGTAAGCTGCTAATGGAAGTGTACGGCGACGTGCGCTCTAGATGAATGATTGCTCTCGACAGAACCCGGCTTATCGGTTGACTCCCTATCATGTCTGTGAATACGTTGCTTCGCGAGCGCTCGTTGATGGAGGCGATTTACGAAAACAGTCTAACTATATGATTTCATTACCTATTTTGAGTTAAGGTAGGGCGAAACCACGTAAGACAATCATCGCTTAACATCGTTTAATTCGTCGTATAATCAAATTTGCATGAAACTTCTCGCGACAGCGAGAGTCGAGTGCGTCGTATGCCTATCCATGGAGGGAGGGTTAACCCACGGCGTTCGTGTTGAAGGCCGTGCGTACGGACTCAAGAATGGAGTCGAAAGCGTCCGCGACGTCGGCGGACTCCTTTGGTCGTTCCCGTTTTATTAAGCGAAACGACAAGGTACCGTACCGCGTACCTTCTGAACACCAACACGCCGTAGCCAATTCTCGCCTATCTCTCCTTGCTGGGGATTCGACGCCAAATCCAATACGTGTCGTGAATAAACCACAGTCACAAGAAACTCACGAACCAGTTCTCGCACAAGATTTAGTGCGAGCTGTCGTCACCGATACGAGCGGTATATACGTCGACGCGACATTTGGCAGAGGGGGGCATTCGAAGGCGATTCTCGACCAGTTGAGTGATACTGGGAGATTGATTGCCATTGATCGCGACACAGACGCCGAAGCTTCGGCTCTCGAGATCGAACAACGTGATGCGCGTTTCAAGTTTGCGAATTCACGATTTAGCGAGCTGAGAAAGGTGCTTGACGCGATGGTGATCCGCAGCATCGATGGGGTCTGTTTCGATGTCGGCGTCTCGACGCCGCAACTCAAAAACGCTGACAGAGGGTTCGCTTTTGACCTTGATGGACCCTTGGACATGCGAATGGGGAAAGGATCGGGGTCATCTGCTTCGGACTGGATTAATACAGTGGCTGTCGCGGATTTGACCAAAGTATTGAAGCTGTATGGCGACGTTCGAGCCGCGCGTTCTATAGCCCGACAGATTGTGTCAAGGCGACCGCTAGAAACCACATTTGACTTAGTCGGTGCGATCAGAGCGGCATCACGGTCGGGTACTACGTCTGCAAAGATCCTAGCACAGGTATTCCAGGCGATCCGAATCTATATCAACGATGAGTTGAACGAGCTCCAGGCTGGTCTATCTGAGGCTTTTGAAGCGCTCGGTTGCGGCGGTCGGCTTGCGGTTATTTCGTTTCATAGCATCGAACATCGACTCGTTCGCGACGTGTTTCAGTCGCTCGTTCGTCCTTCGGCGCCAAGAGGACTACCAGTTCGTGATGAGGACGCACGCGCTCAAGTTGTCTTAAAAAACGTCAGACCACACTACTCAGAGAGACAAGCCAATCCGGCTTCCCGAAGTGCGATGCTGCAAGCTATTGAGAAAACAAGGTAAGCACGCGTGAAGAAGAAAAAAACTATGCGCGGAAACCGCTTCGGTCGTCACATTTTGATCGTCACCTTGATTGTGGCTACGTTAATCAGTGGATTGTTGATCGTGCGTCAGTCGTTCCTTCGGCTTGACACCTACACGCAGTTAACTGAGCTACGTCTGCAGCAGGATCGAGAACTCAGTGAACATTCTCGATTGTTGATCGAAAAGGAGAGCCTCTCCTCCTACGCCATAGTACAAGAAGAAGCACAGTCTGACGGTATGGTGTACCCCGTAGAGCTGGTGAAACCAGCCGAAGGTAGCGCGCCGTGAACGAACGCCGCCATCGGACAGCGATTGTGTGCTTTGCGTTGGTTAGCGCACTACTGGTCGGCCAGATGTCGTATATCGTCGTTGTTGAACGTTACTTTCTTCAAGACCAAAGCAAGATGCAATCTGAGCGGCTACAGAAAATCCCTGTACACCGCGGCATGATCTACGATCGCCTCGGCGAACCAATGGCAATCAGTACACCAGTTATCGCGGTTACGGTGAATCCGTCGAGGATTGAATGGACTGAGAACGAAATCGGTACCGTCGCGAGAATACTTGAAACGGATGCAACAGAACTAGGTTCCAAACTCGAAAGCAATCGGTCTCGTAGCTTTCTTTACCTCGCACGGCGCCAGACGCCTCAAAAAGCACTTGCACTTCAGCAGCTCGAGCTGGACGGTTTGGACATTCAGACCGAATATCGTCGTTATTACCCTTTGGGTGAAGTCGCAGCGCATCTGACTGGTTTCACGGATATCGATGAACGTGGCCTTGAAGGACTAGAAAGAGCTTTCGATACTCACCTTGACGGTGACGTTGGTACACGACGGGTCGTGAGAGACCGGGTAGGCCGGTTGATTCGAGACGTTCGATACGAGAGCTTGCCAAGGTACGGTAAGGATTTGGTGACATCGATCGATAGCCGATTGCAGTTTCTCGCATACGCCGAACTTCAGAATGTGGTTGAGGAATATCGTGCAGAGTCCGCTTCATTGATCCTGCTCGATGTACCGACAGGAGGCGTTCTTGCGCTTGCGAATGTGCCATCCTATAACCCAAACAACACATCAGATCTTCGATGGGAGCACGTGCGAAACCGCGCGGTTACGGATCTCGTTGAACCGGGTTCAACGTTTAAGCCATTTGTTGCGTTAGCAGCACTAGAGAGTGGCAGATATCGCGTCGAGACCGAAATTGACACCAATCCAGGTTGGGCCGTCGTTCAATCAAAAACGATTGAGGACCCGCGTAACTATGGCGTTCTATCGCTGAGAAACGTACTCGTCAAATCTAGTCAAGTTGGATCTACACGCATTGCACTGGACTTGGACGAACAAGCGTTACTACGGATCCACGAGCGCGTCGGATTCCATGACTATGTCTTACTCGGGTTACCTGGCGAAAGGATCGGTCAGTTATCGGGAGACGACATCTCGAAACCGCTTACGAGAGCGACGATGTCCTATGGCTACGGTTTTTCCGTGACCCTCGCTCAACTCGCTAGGTCGTATCTAACGATCGCGACCGGTGGATTACAGCGTCAGATATCCATTCTCTTGAGAGATGAATATCGTGAACCGGACTTTCGAGTGTTCGACCAGCGACATGCCCTGCAGGTACTTGACATGCTTACCGGGGTCGTTGGTCCCACGGGTACAGCTAGCAAATCGGCAATGCCTGGATTTCAGGTAGTTGGCAAAACGGGTACGGTGAGAAAGATCACAGCTAGCGGATATTCGGACCAACACCACATAACTTTGTTCGTCGGTATCGTCCCGATGAAAAACCCACAGTTTCTGGGACTGGTCATGGTCGACGGACCGAAGCCAAAGGTAGAAGGCGAAAAAGTCTCCGGGGGTTCTGTATCGGCGCCAGTCTTTAAACGAATCGCCACTCGAGCGCTGCAACTACGCGGTATACGGTCGCGTGTGACCGTAGCCGGCGGCACAGGACGAGACGATGCTGCTTGACCTTCTGTTAGACCGTCCGGATCTTCCTAGCATCGAAGTAACGGGCATGACCTCGGACTCGCGCAAAGTGCAACCTGGTGACCTCTTCGTTGCCGTTCAAGGCGATGTGCACGACGGTCATGCGTTTATCAACGAAGCGGTTTCGAAAGGCGCGCGAGGCATACTGGCATCGCGGCCTGTGGCAAGCGACGACGGAGACGTTGTTGTGGTTTGCGATGCACGGCTAGTCGAGAACAGAAATCAACTCGCGGCACGGCTATATGGTGATCCGAGTCAGGATTTGGCATGTATCGGCGTCACGGGCACGAACGGAAAAACAAGCGTCGCATTCGGCTTGGCAGGATTGTTGCGCGCGACGGGCTTTGCTGGAACGCCGGGGTGGGGGATATTGCCAGAGATAACTCACACGGGTCTGACGACCATGGATGGCATTGATCTGCAAGCCTGCCTGGCGACGATGCGCGACCAAGGTGCACAACGCGTAGCGATGGAGGTGAGTTCTCACGCGCTGAGTCAAGATCGCATTAGCGACATTCGACTACGGGTTGGGATCTTTACCAATATCTCACGCGATCACCTTGACTATCACGGCTCGATGTCCTCCTATCAATCCGCGAAGCGTCGAATGTTTGAGAACTTCGATCTCGAGCGAGCAGTGGTCAATAGCGACGACGCATTTGGTCAAGAACTCAAGCAGTTATGTATGGATCGACGCATCCCGGTCACCACCTACGGCACAACGAGCTCTGCAGATGTGACATGCGAAGTGAACTCGCTGACGCTCAATGGCGCTCAAGGATTGTGGCGTACGAAATGGGGAAGTACGCCGATGCAGTTGCCAATCAAGAGCGAGTTCGGGATCGCGAATTGTGCGGCGATCCTCGCAACCTTGGTGCACTTTGGAACGGATTTGGAGTGCGCTTCGCGACAGCTCGCTAAAGTGCAATCGCCACCTGGTCGATTCGAATTCGTGGATCTCGGTTCAATGGCTCACGTCGTCATCGATTACGCACATACGCCAGACGCACTGCGTAAGACGCTAATGGCCTTACGACGCTTAAACCCAAGTGAGGTTATTTGTGTATTCGGCTGTGGCGGCGATCGGGACAAGGGCAAGCGACCGCTGATGGGAGCAGCTGCAGAAGAACTCGCAGACCATGTCGTCGTGACGAACGACAACCCGAGAACAGAGTCTCCGCAGGAAATTGCTGACGCGGTATTGTGTGGGATGAAGAACCCGAGTTTTGCTCGTGTCGAACTAGATCGGGAATGCGCGATTCGAACTGCAATAGATGAGGCACCACCAAGCAGCATCGTGCTCATTGCGGGAAAAGGCGCTGAGGAATATCAGGACGTGATGGGTGTCAAACACCCATTTAGCGATCGCAAGACGGTCGATTGCATGCGTCGAGGAGTGTGAAGTGCTACTTTGGATAACTGAGTGGCTCGCCGAACATATTTCAGTTTTCAACGTTTTCAGCTACATCACATTTCGGACGCTAGTAGCTACAGCGACAGCACTATTCATCAGTTTGTTGGTTGGCCCCTTCATGATCCGATGGCTAGAGCGTCGTCAGATCGGGGACGTGATACGCAAAGACGGTCCGGAAGGACATTTCGAGAAGGAAGGCACGCCAACCATGGGCGGCCTTCTGATTCTCATCAGCATTTTTATATCGGCGTTGTGCTGGGTCGAGCTCGGTAACCGTCAGGTTTGGGTTGTGCTTGCAGTCTTGTTTAGTTTCGGCGTGATTGGGTTTCTCGACGATTACCTGAAGCTCTCGAAAAGGGAAAAAGGTGGACTATCTGCCAAGGTCAAGTTTTCACTGCAGATAGTGTGCGCGCTCAGCGTTGCGATCGTGTTGTATCAGACTGCCACAAATCCTGCGGAGACGGCACTACTGGTGCCTTTCTTCAAGGAACTTTCGATTCCCCTTGGTTGGGGGTTCGTCATTCTTACGCTACTCATGATCGTAGGCATGAGTAATGCGGTCAATCTGACGGATGGTCTTGATGGTCTCGCGACGCTTCCTACTGTCATGGTCGTAGGAGCATTGGCTTTATTCGCTTATACCGTCGGTCATTTCGAATTCGCCAGTTACCTTCAAATTCCCTATATCGAAGGTATGGGTGAAGTCGCGATCGTTTGCGGGGCGATCGTGGGCGCCGGCTTAGGTTTTCTTTGGTACAACACGTTTCCAGCGCAGATGATCATGGGAGATATTGGCGCGCTCCCATTGGGAGCCGCGCTCGGTGTCATCGGCGTATTGGTTCGTCAAGAAATCGTTTTACTGATTATGAGTGGCTTATTTGTTCTTGAGACAGCGTCCGTGATCGCACAAGTCGGGAGCTACAAACTGCGTGGAAAGCGCGTGTTGCGTATGGCGCCGATTCACCATCATTTTGAATTGAAGGGGTGGCCAGAACCGAAGGTCACCGTACGTTTCTGGATCATCACGTTCTTGCTTGTCATGATCGGACTCGCTACATTAAAACTGAGATGATTCCGGATCGTGCACTTGTGGTCGGAATTGGTACGACTGGTGAATCATGTATTCGGTTTCTAGATGGTCGCACGGACCTATATGTGACAGATACGCGAGTAGGACCGGACGATTCGATAAACAGCCAGTTTGGAGATCTTCAGCGGACCCACACTAACGCGGAGTTCATCTATCCGGAAGACGCTTCCAAGGTACTGGATTCGAACACAACGGTCTTCGCAAGTCCTGGCATTCCGCTGCACGACCCAATCTTCGATGCAGTACAAGCGTCTGGCGCACGAATTTCGTGCGATGTCGACCTATTCTGTGATCTAGTGGACGTGCCGCTCATTGGCGTGACGGGTACCAACGGCAAGACAACGACTACAGAATTGACCACGCAGATGTTGAACTCGAAAGGGTTCGTTTCTGGAGGCAATATCGGTAAGCCAGTTTTAGACCTGCTCGAAAATCCAAGCGCTGGTTACGTCTTGGAGATCTCCAGCTTTCAACTCGAAAAGATGAAATCGCCGCGACTCGGTGGGGCGACCGTATTGAACATCACGGAAGATCATCTAGATCACCATCGCACGTTCGAGGAATACGCAGCAATAAAAAAACGCATTTATGAACAGTCCAATATCGCGGTGTATAACGCGAGAGACCCCATCTCGAAACCTCTGTCGAGAACGTCAGAGATTCCAGTCAACGGGACGAAAGATTGGTGCGTTACTGACCGCGAAATTGTGGTCGCTGGCACGTCTGTCTCAAGAGAGCGACTTCGTTTAAAAGGAGCGCAGAATCATCTCAATGTCGTGATTGCGGCGGCTCTCGCGCACGTTTGTGGTGCAGAAGTAGAAGAACTCGTTGAAATCGCAACGACCTATGAGGGATTACCGCATCGAATGCAATTGGTTGCGGAAATTGAAGGGGTGCGTTACGTCAACGATTCGAAAGCTACGAATATTGCTGCGACTCGAGCCGCTCTTGAAGCGCTTAGCAATGGCACCCCAAATGTGCTGTTACTAGCAGGCGGCGAAGGTAAGGGTGCGAGTTTTGACGCACTTTCCGATCCTCTTCGTCATCATGCGAAAGTTGCGATTCTGTTCGGTCGCGACGCCTCGCGCATTGCCGCGGCGGTTCGTGATGCTACGAAGTATGTCTTTTCGGACTCGATGGAAGCTGCCGTGATGACAGCGCGGGAAATCGCCAGGCATGGCGACGTTGTGCTCTTATCACCAGCATGCGCAAGTTTTGACATGTTTTCCAATTATGTCGAACGAGGGAATCAGTTCATTTCGACCGTTAGAGCATTAACGTCGTGATCTCCGAGCGCCCACTAACGCCGCTATACCTATGGGTCATATTGATCGGCTTTGGCGTAATCGCCGTAGCGAGTGTCAGTGTGCACTTGGCAGATGCCTGGATCAATTCCATGCTCATCCGACATTTAGGCTACGCCCTAATAAGCGGGGTCGCGCTGGTAATTGCATACATGATTCCGACGGAACGCTATTGTCAGTTCCACCGACTAGCGTGGTTACTAGCACTTGTGATAGCCGGACTGGTGTTGATTCCAGGCATTGGCATTGAATCGGGCGGAGGAAGAAGATGGATATCGCTCCACTTTTTCACGATACAGGCTTCGGAAGTCATAAAACCACTACTGCTGATATACATCGCGGGTTATGTGGCGAATAATTTCGAAAGAACTCATCGTTCGCTCTTACCCCTTTTAACGGTTCTCGTCGCAGTCGGATTGGTCCTCGGACTCGTATTTCTTGAACCGGACTACGGTACGGTGGCGATCATGGGAACCGTGACCGTCGGTGTACTGTTTTTAGCCAAAGCGAGGCTCTCGCACCTGTTCGTGCTTGGCAGTTTTGCTATCTCAGGGATCGCGGCTCTCTTATATCTCGAGCCCTATAGAGTCAGTCGACTAATGACCTTGCTATCACCTTGGGAAGAGGGTGTCAAACTCAATGAAGGCTATCAATTGACGAACTCCCTGATCAGTTTTGGTCGTGGCGAGTTAACGGGTACAGGCTTAGGTACGGGACTTCAAAAAACGTTCACACCCGCATCACATAACGATTTCATCTTTGCCACGATTGCGGAAGAGACGGGTGTTCTTGGTGCTTCACTTGTGCTTCTTTTGCTAATGGCATTGGTCTATCGCATTGGCAACATAGCGCGTACGTCACTGCGTGAGGATCGTTGCTTCGATAGCATGTTGTGTTATGGCGTCGCGCTATTGATTGGCTTTCAGGCGTTGATTCACGTTGGTGTGAATGCGGGGATTTTTCCGACAAAAGGCTTGACGCTGCCGTTCATTAGTTACGGTGGAAATAGCCTGGTGGTACTAAGCGCGTTGATTGGCATGGTTCTACGAATCGATCGAGCAAACGGGTTGAATGACGCGAAATGAAGCCCGATGACTTAGCGACGTGTCCAGCACAAGCCATGCGCCACGTACGTCATATCCATTTCGTGGGAATTGGTGGTGCTGGGATGTGTGGGATCGCTGAAGTCATGGCGAATCTCGGCTATACGGTTTCTGGTTCAGATATCGTCCCTTCAAATGTGACAGCAAGGCTTGCGTCGCTTGGTATCGTCGTCTCGTCGCAACACCGAGGGTCAAACATCGAAGACGCAGACGTTGTCGTCAGGTCAAGCGCTATCGCAGATGACAATCCTGAGGTCGTAAGCGCTCACGCACTGCACAAGCCAGTCGTGCCGAGAGCCGAAATGCTCGGTGAACTCATGCGGCATCGTTACGGAATTGCTGTTGCCGGTAGCCATGGAAAAACAACCGCGACGAGCTTCATCGCGGATATTTTTCAGGCGGCAAACATGGACCCTACCTATGTGATAGGCGGATTGCTGAAAAGTGATAACCGGAACGCAAAACTCGGGTCTAGCCGTTATATCATCGCTGAAGCCGATGAAAGCGACGCATCGTTTCTCTATTTACATCCGATGCTCGCGGTCATTACCAATATAGACCACGACCACCTTGGCACATACGGTCAAGATTTCGAGCAACTAAGACAGGCGTTTCGCGATTTTGTATCGAAGCTTCCGTTTTATGGAGCCGTGATTCTGTGTATCGACGACGAAGAATGTCGACGATTTGCAGATGAAATCAGCAGACCGGTCATTACGTATGGCTTGAGCGACGAGGCCGACTATCAAGCCGTGGATATCGAGGCTACGGGCGTCGAGTGGCGATTTAACGTCAAGCGACCTAATGATCAGACACTATTGCCGATCGAGACCCAACTTCCAGGTACACAGAACGTGCAGAACGCACTCGCCGCAATTGCGGTTGCAAGCGACGAGGGTATCGCGGACACACACATTC
The DNA here is from genome assembly GCA_026707905.1 of Gammaproteobacteria bacterium. Taxonomy (GTDB): domain Bacteria; phylum Pseudomonadota; class Gammaproteobacteria; order Pseudomonadales; family Azotimanducaceae; genus Bin55. Next base: position 40,475 of record JAPOVY010000012.1, read on the forward strand.
AGGAAGGTATACGACGATTTATCGGCGTCGATCGGCGATTTGAGGTATCAGAAATCACGCTAAACAACCATCGGTTGCCGTTGGTCGACGATTACGGGCATCATCCGACAGAGCTCGCGTGCACCATAGAAACCGTCAAACGTGTTTGGCCGCACAAACGCCAGCTGATGGTCTATCAGCCCCACAGATTCACTCGTACGCGTGACTTATTCAAGGAATTCACCGAGGTACTACGCATGCCCGACGATTTGATCATTCTTGATACCTATGCAGCGAGTGAGAAGTCCATCGTTGGCGCGGGCGCGCTCGACCTTTGTCAAGCGATAAACGCTGGAAACGCCTCTCATGTAACGTTTACCAAGCACGTACAGGAGGTCGTCGAGTGGATCAATGCCACCGCAGAGGCGGACCACGTCGTGATGGTGCAAGGCGCTGGGGACGTAAGTAGGGTTTCAGATTTGCTCAAGTCAAGTTAAAATGAAGAGGTGGACATGGATGTCTGCCTGCACGACATGGATTGTTGAACGCGATGAATCGATTCATCAGCTTCCTGACAGGCTTTGCACTGACCGCCTTGTGCGGTAGTCTGCTCGTTATTCAATACCGACCTCAATTTGCCAGTCTTGATAAACTGGTCGATACGAGTGTATTCGAACGCTCCTCCGACATAACGGTAGTCGATGACCAATTGACGAAGGCTGTCGAGTTGTTCGATGCAACACGAGCGAAGCTCACCGAATCCATACGGGAGTGGGAAGGGATCGATGTTTCTAAATACCTCAGTAGCGTTGATTTCGACGAACCTTCGTTCGTCGAGCTTTTAGCTCGTGATCAAGAGCGCGTCTACGACGACATTTCCGCAATCGTCCTTGCTCAGGGGATGGTTGTAGCAGACGTCAAGTTCGACGAAAACGCAGGCTGGACACTTACGCTAGATAGCGGTGAGCAGGTCATTCTTGGCGACAAAGATGTGGCAACACGGCTCCGTCGCGTACTGAGCATGCTCGATTCCTTGCCTGAGGTCTCAGAAGATAAGCTAAAACTCGTTGACGCACGGTATTCGAACGGCATTGCGTTTACGCGAGTTGAACAACCAGTGGTGGCAATGGAATGACACAAGCCAAAACGCCTAATCGGTTTGCAGCCATCGACGTCGGTTCGAGCAAGATTGCCGTGTGTATCGGGTACCTTCGGTCCGATGGACATTTGGAGGTCGAAAGTTGCGCTCGGAGTCCTTCGACAGGTGTTCATCAAGGCATCGTCGTAGATATCGATCGAACGGTAGGTGAAGTTGAATCCACGCTGCAGACTGCGAAGCAACGATTGCGCAAAGTACAGATTGAAGATGCAGTTGCTAATCTAAACGGCATCCATCTGTCCTGCATGAATGCCACCGGATCTGCGGTCACACACAAAGGGGAAGTGTCGGAAAAACACGTCAGACAGGCATTGCATACTGCCCAAGCTGTCAACTTAGGTGCCGCGAACGTAATGTTGCATGTATTACCGCAGCAATACATCGTGGACAATCAAGTCGGTATTGTCCAGCCGCTCGGACAAGCGGGAAAACGTCTTGATGCAGACGTCCACATGATCATGGCTTCTAGTAATGCTGAACAGAACCTGACCAAGTGCGTCACGAGATGTAGATTACCCAATCTGCAACTGATTGCTTCACCTTTGGCGAGTGCGAACGCTGTGTTAGACGACGCTTCTCGCGAGCTAGGAGTCTGCGTCATTGATATCGGACATGAAACGACAGGTGTCGCGCTATTTGTTGCCGGTGAAATAAGGCACACAGGTGTCTTGCCGTGGGGTGGTCGCCAGGTCAATCAGGACATTGCCAAATCTCTGTTTACGCCGCCACAAGCCGCGGCGCAGCTGAAGGAGCTGCACGGTAGTGTCGTCGGACACGAGCTAGATGAAAATGAAATCACGGTTCCGGGCGTGAATGGTCGGCCTGATACTCGACCTCCGAAAAGCCTGTTTTCACAGATTATTCGAGCCGTATACGAGAGGATCTTTCATGAAGTCGCTGCTGAATTTGAACGACACGAACTGTCGGGTGATTTTGGATCTACTCGCATCGTGCTCACGGGCGGCGGTTCGAAAATCGAGAACCTAGATTACTTAGCGTCGGAAGTACTCGGTCTCGAGGCGTACGTTGATCATCCGAAAGTATGTAGAGCGCCTGATCCTGACGCAAACGGGAATTCGGTAGACGACCAGATCTTCGTCGCAGATGGTGTGGATGCGACAGAACTAAATGATCCTGCCATGGCTACAGTCGTGGGATTACTCAGAAGACGGGTAGTCGGTAGAATAAAAACGCACCAAGCAAGGACAGCAAAAACGCGAGGCGTAACGAGCACAGCTGCACGTTCAGCTTATCGATGGTTGGGTGGTAATGTCTGATCGCTTGCTCAAGTGGGGTTCAGCTAGGGAGTGGCAACCATGATGACTGAGACGCGTAGTCGAAAGATCGGGGTAGGCGAACGGGTGGCGAAACCACTTGGCATTGGTGTCGTCGGAGTCGGTGGCGGCGGTGGCAACATCGTTAGTCATCTCTCGAAACGTCACATCCAAAACGTCGATTTTTATGCGATAAATACCGATAAGCAAGCGCTTGATGAATTGGACGCCGGTCTTGAGACGATCCAGATTGGTGCTCGGATTTGTGACGGCGAAGGCGCTGGTGGCGACCCCGAAGTTGGTCGCAGCGCTGCGCAAGAAGACACGCAGCTGCTAATGTCCAAATTTAATGGCAAGCGGCTGTTATTCATCGTTTCTTGCATGGGTGGCGGCACCGGAACTGGCGCTAGCCCAGTCATCGCTAATCACGCGTCACACGAAAACCCTGGGCTTCTTACAGTTTCCATTCTGACGACGCCGGATGGTGGCAGCGGCGATCAGACGGTTGCGCTCGCTTCGCAAGGCATTCGAGCGATGCGCGATGAAGTCGACGCGTTGATGGTCGTCCCGAACAACAAACCTGGGATTGGGATGCGGAAGCGTCACCGCGAAGTCAATGAGCTCGTTTTTGAGAAGATAAACGCCATCGCACGGTTGTTAGTCGACACTCAGATTCCGAATGTCGATATGGCAGATCTGAAAGCGACGCTGTCGAAATTAGAAGGCGAAGCCGTGGATATGTTCATTGGCACGGCATCGCTTGAACCTGACGAAATGCGAGAAGAGGCGGCTGCGAGCCACGATAGTCAAGCGAGATTCAAAGGTCTATTGGCACAAGCTCTTGATACCGAATGGTTGTCGATCGATTTCGACGCACCGATTGAGGAAGGGCGCGGTGTTTTGAGTTTTACCCTCGGCGGCGATGAGGATGATGACGACATTGACGACATCACCGATGAATCGTCGATCAAGCAATCCGTAGAGGAAATGCAGACAGGCGCTAGGACATCGAATCTAAAAGTCGCGTCGTATATCGATGATCAATTGCCGAAAGGTGCGATGGTCGCGACGGTTGTACTTCGAGCGGCTCACAGTGGTATCGAGTTGGCGGTCGACGACACTAACGCTAATGAGACAGCATTCGGCTACGCGGACGAATCGGAGTTCGACCCCGCCAGTTTGCCGAAGGATAAAAAGGCGGTCAGCTTGACAGAAAGCGCTGAAGAATTTGACAATTTCATCGACGACCAGGACGACGCTTCGGCACCGAATTCGTCTCTAGATTTCAGTGCGAACGAGGAAGCCACGACGGAGTTCACGCGTAAGAACCCAAGCTAACAGCCGGAATTTGACCCGTTAGCGTACTAATCGAAGATCGCGGCAAAATCAGCTAGATTTTCAAACTCCCATACGGGAGTCGCTTCGACTCCTTGTACGGCTGAGGCGTGTTCACTGCTTCGGTTGATCCAAACCGTATTTAGTCCGAGTTCGCTCGCGGGTAGGATGTCGTGATATTTGCTCTGCGCAACGTGGAGTATTCGCTTATCCCGTTGACTAATCTGATCGAACGCATTCCGCATCATCTCCCGATCTGGTTTGTACGCACCTAGTTCCTGTGCCGTTAGAACTGTGCTGAATTCCGTGGGTATTAATTCGAGTGTTTGCTGTATCAAGTCCTCGTCCGTGTTCGAGATGATCGCGAACTTGAAATGCTCTGAGAGTTTCGTCATCGCATCAACCGTATCTTCGAATGGACTTGAGCTGGCGATCGCGGTGATAAATCCTTCGGTTTCTTCTCCAGTAGGTGTGAAGCCCAACCTTGCGCCATAACGGGTCATCACTCGGCTTAATACATCTCTATACGTTCCACCCGCATCTTGTTCCAAGGGTTCCCACTCGGAATAGAACTCAAGGATCGTCCCGTCAAACACATGCACATCGTGAGATAGAAGGACGGGTTGAAGGTACTGAATGATCGCGCTCTCCCAATCGACAAGCGTGCCGTAGCAGTCAAAGGAAAGGATGTCGTAATCGTCTGCGCGCAAGTCAGGCATGCGTGTGCCGGTTAAAAAGTCGCGCGAATTAAACGGAACGCGCTTCGGCTGGATTCGATCGCGATCTATTCGATATGAATCGCGTCAGCACGGATACCGAAGAAACTATCCGCACCGTGAAAAAACCAACCTAAATGTTGATTGCATGCTTCGCAATAAAGGTACTGCCAAACGCAACCAGGAAACCAGCTGTGAGCGCTCTCATCGGGTCCTTCAACGGCACAACCTAGTGCCTCGCTGAAGCATCGAAATTCGAATGTATTGCCGTAAGGGTTGGTTTTGATGTGTCGATGATTTCCAGCGACGCTGATCGCGGTGTCTGCATGAGTGAGAACATGTAGACAGTTCGCGCACTTGACGAATTGGTCTGAGCGCTCTTCAAGGGTTTCCTGATAGTCTTCGAGCAGGGATTGGAGTTTCGAATCCTTCTCTTTTACGATCGTCGTTTCAGACACTGGCTCAGGTAGGTCCTGGATTGCTTCGAGAATAGTTTATCGCGTACGACGCGAGCGTACTTATGCAAATACCTACTTTAGACGGCTTCTTGCCGGAAAAACGGCCGGTCCCCTTGAACCGTCACCCGAATCCCGCTACGTGTTTCCGGGTAGTAGTCCCAGATAGCCAAGTGTTGGACACACCGATTGTCCCACATCGCGATCGAATTGGCTTCCCATTGAAAGCGACAGTGAAACCTTGGGTTCGTCACGTGTTTAAACAACATCTCAAGCAACGCATCGCTCTCGAGTCGCGACATACCGCGTATGCGTTTCGTGAAGCCGGAATTGACGAACAGCGCCTGGCGACCCGTGACGGGATGGGTTCGAACGACAGGATGAATGGCTTTTGGAAACTCGCGTTGTGGCTTATGGTCGCCGTATTGGTTCGTATAGTCTGAAACATGGTGCGCTTCTAAGCCAACCAGCAGGTTTTGGATCGATGGGCTCAGTGCTTCGAATGCGGCGTACATATTTGCGAACAGCGTATCGCCACCGTTTGGCGGAACGCGATGTAGATGCAGAATCGATCCTAATGGTGGCTCTTCGTCTGCAGAGACGTCCGAGTGCCAAGCTGCACCGTTTTGTATGTGTGAATTCTTGTCTGTGTGAACCCGCATGAGTTCAGGATTGTCGTGCAGAAAAGGTGCGGCTGGATGGATGTGCAAGTTGCCAAACCGTCTACCGAACTCTAAGTGTTGGTCAGGTGAGATTTGTTGGTCACGAAAGAACAGTACCAAGTGCTTCATCCACGCGTCGTGGATTCGTTCAAACATCTCATCCGTAAGTGGTTGAGCTAGGTCCACGCCGACGACTTCTGCGCCGATCGTCGGTGTGAGTGATTTGATTTCGAGTGCCTGAGACATGTGCGTTTCCGGGTATTTGACTGTGCTGGGTTCAATCACTAGCGTGAAATATATGCGAAGTAGGGGTGCAATTTGTGTCAGGTGGTTAAAGCGGAGCGATGACGGTATCGCACGTATGCTTTTCAAGTCGGGTTCATAAAGGGAACCAGTAAGACGTTTGGGCGTTTCCCTATACTGAACCAAGCGACATGAAGTCGCGTTCTCAATTAATACGAAGGATCAATGATGGCTGCGTTAGACGGCATGCGCGTCTTGGATATGACGCAATACGAAGCTGGTACGTCATGTACACAGGCGTTGGCGTGGATGGGTGCGGATGTAGTGAAGGTTGAAGCGCCAGGGCGAGGGGATCCTGGAAGAGGTCCGAATGGCAACGCGGAGTACTTCATCGTTTGGAATTCGAATAAGCGGAGTGTCGCGATTGATCTAAAGTCTGAAAAGGGTCGTGAGCTGTTTTTGGACTTAGTACCTAAGTTTGATGTATTCGTCGAAAACTATGGACCCGGTGTTATCGAGAAGCTCGACCTTACCTACGATGTCATGCGTGCACGTAACCCCGACATCATTTATGCACGATTGAAAGGGTTTGGGTTGGAAGGACCATGGTCGGATTTCAAGTGCTACGACATGGTAGCTCAAGCAGCAGCTGGCGCTTTTTCAATCACAGGAGAAGCGGACGGCCCGCCGATGCGTCCTGGTCCAACGATGGGAGACGCCGGTACGGGCGTGCAGATGGCATTAGCGATTTGCGGGGCGTACATTCAGAAACTGCGTACCGGCCACGGTCAGTTCATCGAGTTATCTATGCAGGAAGCGATGACGTACTACCTTCGTACCTCGACGTCAGGTGGACGGTTCGGAGAACGACCAGCGGGAAGGTCAGGTAATGGTGGCGGTCCCTATTCAAACCTATATCCGTGTAAAGGCGACGGACCTAATGATTACTTATTCGTGATGGCGGTCACCGGGAAGATGGCGGAAGCTCTCTTAGGTGTTGTCGGCAATATTGAGGACGTTGGCGATAGCGGCGAACGGACTCGAGAAGAAACGATGGCGTTGATTCGCGAAAAGGTCACTGCGTGGACGCGTGAACGGACGAAATACGACGCAATGCGAGAACTTGCTGAGGCTGGTGTTCCCGCGAGCGCCGTACTGACGACGCAGGACCTTTACACAAATCCTCATTTAGTCGAGCGAGGATTCGTGCATGAAGTGGAACATCCGATCCACGGCACGATCAAACTGCTTGGTTGGCCCGTGAAGATGTCCGAGAGCGAAGTATCAGTCAAACCCGCGCCGCAATTAGGCGAGCATACGAGTTCAGTTCTTGCTGCGGATTTGGGTTTAACGAATGAGGCTATCGATCAGCTCGCACGAGCTGGGATTGTCAACGCGTGAGTTGAGCGCTCGTCGTCATCGATACAGCGAAATTACGGATGCGCGGCTAACACCGCGTCCCATACAACTTCGGATGCTAATGTCCCTAAACCCGGACCGGACCACGGTTCGATGTCGACTTCACCAGTAGAAACGAACCATAGCGTATCGCCGTCGGTATCGGTTTGGAAGGGCTGAATCGCGCGTGCCATCGAGCTGTGGACTTGGCGTGCGAGTTGGTCAATTGAGAATCGATTGACAGATTGATTGGTTATGACGACTGTGAGCGTCGTGTTACCTGGCGGTGTACTCAAGCTCGCTTCCGCATCAGCAATTTGCTGTTCGATTGCGGCCATAAAACTGATACGCTCGCCAGTTTCCGGGTCAAGATGCCCGCGCACCACTTGACCATCACGGTCTACGACGGCACCGACCGCATTTAGTACGACGCACGCAAATACTTTGATGCCGCCCGTATGTCTAAACGCGGCGCCTTGTCCTGCTCGTTCTAACCTATCGAACCCTAGCGATTTGCCGACGGTAGCGGAAATTCCTGCGCCTCTTAAACCTAGCGGAAATCGGTTCGGGACGGCGTTCTCAAATGCCGCACGACCTAGGCGTTTGTCTGGATAGATGCTGTTGTCGCGTGGACCGAAGTCGAAGATGATGCCACCGCTCACAAGTGGAATCGATTGCCAGTTCGCCTCGTAACCGTTCTCGGCGAGAATTCCGGAAGCGACACCACTCGCCGCTTCGAGTCCAAGCAACGATCCGCCGGCAAGGCTGATCCCATGGACGAAGCCGTAGTCACCTATAAAGCCAGGTGCGCCACCACGGATGTCGACTGCAACTCGCGCACCGTCTGGAAAGTGGAAAACTGTTGTACCGGTCGGACCATCTGGATACTCCGCAATCCCGACATTGAATGATTCGAAGTCGTACTCGAGAATCCTTTCGCCATGGTCGGTACTGATTTGCAGGTTAGGATCGTCGTTTGTCATTTCTACAGTGTCGCCTAGCGCTGTCGGTGTAGCAATATAGCTCAATAACACGAGGGGTGTAATAATCAAATAAGTCTGGAGCAAGCACACCGCGTCGGTACGAATTGCTGGCTGTGTCAGTTGAGTTTTTGCCGTGTAGACGGGGTCGTTCGTTGCATCCATTAGTGCCTTCCTGTCGCCAGATTCGTACTTTCGCGATCGATATCGTTAGCTGAGCTTTTTACCGACGGATATTCCTTGGTGTTGCCCTCACACCTTACAGCAACGATCGAAGATCGACTAATGGATCACTAAGAGCGTCAAGGTCAACCGACTTACCGCATAGTTGACGAGCAGCCATAAACTCTCGTGGTGAGTTGATCGCGTCCGTACCGACTAAAACCCCATCCTTGATATGAAAATCGGCAAACGCGTTTGAGTCACGGTCCCCGCGGGTGACGGTTTCGTCTCGATCGCTCGCAAAACCGACCATTTGAAGCTTCAGGTCGTATTGATCGGACCAGAACCAAGGGAAACTCGCATACGTTGAAGGCGTTCCGGCGATGTTTGCGGCCGCAACTCGTGCTTGTTCCATCGCGTTGGGTACCGATTCAAGCCGTAGACGACGATCGATCAGTGGATTAGGGTGGTTCGTACAGTCACCGATCGCGTATATATCTGCATCGTCGGTTTCGCAGTGTTCATTGACTCTGATCCCGTTTTCAACTGCGAGTCCCGCATCGGACGCGAGTTGGGTGTTGGGGCGAATACCGACGCCGATGATCACTAGATTCAGGTCGATGCTGGCACCATCGGAAACTTTCAATGACGAAACCCGTCCAGCGTCGTCCCCACAGATTTCGGTCACTTGGGAGTCAAGATGAACATCGACCCCATGTTCCCGGTGCAGATTTGCATAGAAAGAAGCGAGTTCTTCCGTCGCGACGCGCTTCAGTAACCGATCTTCCATCTCGATGACGGAAGCGTCCAAACCGAGCTGTCGAAACGAAGCCGCGGCTTCCAAACCTATGTAACCGCCTCCAATGACACCGATCGTGGACGACGACTCAAGTTCCTTCACGATAGCGTCGACATCATTGATCGTCCTTAGGAGATGCACGCCATCGAGCTTCACCCCTGGTATCGAGGGCAGAATCGGCGTGGAACCAGTTGCTAAAACGAGCTTGTCGTATGTGAGCTCAGCCTCTCCATCTAACTTAACCACCTTCTTGTCGCGATCAATCATTTGGACACGACGTCCGAGCATGAGCTTAACGTCGTTCTTCTCATAGAACACTTCAGGTCTTAAGGTAACCCGATCCAATCCCTGCTCGCCGCGAAGATACTCCTTCGTTAGCGGCGGGCGTTGATACGGTACGTAGTTTTCGGACCCAACGAGCGTGATTTGTTCTTCGTACTTAAGCTGTCGAAGACTCGCGGCGACTTGGCCACCTGCATGACCGGCGCCGACAATAACGACTGACATTATTTGGTGTATTTAGATTGGCAAGTTAACGATTAAGTGCTTAACGGTTCGGCCTCTCACGGCTCGGAAATTGATGGATTAGAGTTCCGTCTTCTTCGGTGATTTTCGCCTCACCAACCTCATTTACTTCATCGATTCGTTCTACGTTTGCGATTGGGATGAAGACACGCTTCACCGACTCGAATTCATTGCGTAGACGATCTTCGGTAGGGTCAATCACCATCGACGTTGGATTGGAAAACACAAAGTCCTGTAGTTCAAGAAAGCCGAACAACTCAGCCCGTCCCACACTACGCACAAATACGTCGAAGATCTTGCCTTGATTGTGGAACAAGACGCGGTAAACGCGATCTTGTGATTCAGCCATATAGATTTTTAGTTCGACGGGACTTAGTACGCAACTATTGTAAGTTTGTTTCGGTACGAGACTAGTGTTGACGTGGTGAGCCTGCTTCAACGCTCTTCAAGTTGCTTCACATCCTGGAGCATATTCCGGGTCGCATACATCAATCCTGTGATGAGGACGACGAGCAAGATGCTGCCGATCAGAAGCGCGTAGTCCGTGGATGCCAAGCAGAGATACAAAGCCGCGTACGCGCCGATTAGAAGAGCGACCAGGCTGCCCACGAACTTTTTCTTACGAGTACTAAACCACGCGTAACCGACGATCAATAGCACCAAAACAGCGCTCGCGACAACGTACGATGGAATGAATCCGATATGTTCGGAAAACGAGAGCAACAGTAGGTAGAAGAGCGCGAGTGCAGCACCGACGATCGCATACTGAACCGCATGGATCTTCGCCGCAGTGATCATCTCTAGGCAGTAAATCGAGAGTAGCGTCAATCCAACGACAAAGAAACCGTATTTGATGGCTCGCGTTACCATCCGATACAGCGATACAGGCTCGTGGAAAGAGAAGCCAACAGCGCTGTCTTCAGAAATTGCCATCCACTCGTTCTCATTAAGTTCAGAAGCAAAACCACGTGCCAACGCATTCGATGTCCAGTCTGCTGTGAATCCTGTCGAACTGATCTCGTAGTTATCCGGCAGTTGTCGCCCTTCGAAACTTGGATGCGGCCATGTGGCCTCCATCGCTAGCGTGCTCTCGTCGCCAACGAGCGCGATCAATTGACGATTTGAGCCTCGAGCTACCAGATTCAGTTGAAAATCACCGCCAAAACATTGTGCGTCATCTAGTCTTGCTTGCACCGGTTCACCAGCCCATCCTAAGCGTTGTGACGACGGTTCGAAATCAAGCTCGCGATCACCAATCTGCCCTTCAAGCGTTCGGATGGTTTGTGAGTATGAGACGGCTAGCTGAATCGAACAGCTCTCGATGTGCGAAAAGGCGAGCTTGTGTCGCTCAGTGAATTTCGCCAAGTCATTTTGAAAAGTTCCTACCAGTTGAACCGTAACGACATACACCGGTTTTTTGAATATGCCCTTCTGACGAACTTCATGTTTAGAGCTGGACTTCACCGACAACACTTGCGGCGCAATGAAATGGCTCTGAGTTTGCATATCTCCGGTCGATATGTTCGAGCTTGTATTACTAGGGGCACGGACTGTGAGGCGTAAGAAAGGACCAATGAGCACTTGCTCATCGCCCCATCCTTGCGAGATATCTTCCGAGACTTCCTGTTCGTATTCCGAACGGACCTCAACTACGAGCCAAACGAGTGCGATCGGTACGGCGAGAGCGACCGTGAAGGCTAGTACCGTAAATAGCCTGAAGGTGGGTGACGTTTCAAAAGTTGGAAATTGCATCAATTCGGTACTTTAGGGGACGAATAAATCACGTAACGTGCAAGTAGCTGGCGTTTTCGCGTTTGACACGTCGTATGGGTCGGAATTGCGCGAGCTAGTTTATGTGAAGTGGCTATGACCCGATTTACCGTTACGTTATCGTGGCACGATGCGGCTATTCGTAGGTACACTTGCGGCTTCTCAATTCGACGAACCTTCATGGCATGAACCTCTTCATCAAGACACACGGATGTCAGATGAACGAGTATGACTCGGACCGCATGGGCGATTTGCTCATGAAGAGCCATGATGCAAAGCTCGTCGATGACCCCTCTCAAGCAGACGTGATACTGCTCAACACCTGTTCCATACGAGAGAAAGCGCAGGAGAAGGTCTTTCACGAACTAGGTCGGTGGCGTCGTCTAAAGGACTCGAATCCGAACCTACTCATTGGTGTTGGTGGTTGTGTCGCGAGTCAAGAAGGCTCTGCGATCACGGCGCGTGCGCCGTACGTCGACATGGTGTTCGGTCCACAGACGTTGCACCGACTACCCGAGATGATCGATGAAGCGACTAAACGAGCGCTTCCGGTGGTCGACATCAGCTTCCCAGAGATCGAGAAGTTCGACCGACTGCCCACACCGAACGCTGGCGGAGTGTCCGCCTACGTTACGATCATGGAAGGATGTAGCAAGTATTGCTCGTTTTGCGTCGTACCGTATACACGGGGACCGGAAGTTAGCCGCGGAGTAAGCGACGTGATGCGTGAGGTCGTGAGCCTCTCGCAGCAAGGCGTACGCGAAGTCAATTTGTTGGGTCAAAATGTCAATTCGTACCGAGGCGATCTCGATGGCGCTCAAGTCGACTTGGCGGAGTTGATCCATTACGTCGCACAGATTGACGGGATCGAACGCATCCGTTTTACGACGTCGCACCCGATCGACTTCGGTGACCATCTCATCGAAGCGTTCGCCAATGAACCGAAACTCGTCAATCATCTGCATCTGCCGGTTCAGTCGGGATCAGATCGTGTGCTGAATGCGATGAAACGCAATCACACGATACTTGAGTACAAGTCGAAGATTCGGAAATTGCGGGAAGTACGTCCAACGATCGCGCTCTCATCCGATTTCATTGTCGGATTCCCAGGCGAAACGGAAGAGGACTTCCAGAGGACCATGGATCTTGTTGAGGAGCTCGACTACGACACGTCGTTCAGCTTTGTCTACAGTGCCCGACCGGGAACACCAGCGGCCGACCTCGCCGATGAAACGTCTCTAGACGTCAAGAAAGAGCGTTTGCAACGCCTCCAGGATCGTCTTCGCATGCAGGCAGAACGGCATGGCGAGCGGTTGCAGGATTCGATACAAACCGTACTCGTACACGGTCCATCTAAACGTGATCCGAACTATTGGCAAGGTCGCACTGAATGCAATCGCGTCGTGAACTTCGCTGGCAAGCCGGACGGTGATTTCGCAGAGGTCCGAATCGACGAAGCCCTGCCGAATTCACTACGAGGCACACTGGTTCGAGAGGCAGTAGCCGTCTGACGCGTCGAAACTCATATGGACTGTGAGTTTTTGTCGAATATGCTTATCGAACGTCATAACTCGATGAGTCATCAGATGTTGAAATCGGTCATTGTCGTTTGCACGTTGATATGTGCGACGTTTACGTTCGCGGAAGAAGAATGCGTCCCTTCAAAGTGGGGTGCCGACGATCAGATCGGTAATCTCAACTTAATGAGCGCGGATTCGGTTCTTGCGGCCGCCAGTCTGATTAAGGAAGGGAAGGTCTATAGCCTTGGTATCGCGATCGATAGTACAACGCCTGCATTCCCTCCCCGCGGTATGAACGTATACGTTGTGCAACCCGGGCAGCAGCACGAAGGTCAACCGTATCCGAATATGACCTACAACGATGACATCATTTCGGGCTGGTTCGGCATTGGTTCACAGATCGACGGTCTCGGACACATCGGTGATGCTGACGGTGTGTACTACAACTGCAACAAGTCGACCGACATCGCGACCATGACTGGGTTAACGCGACTCGGTATTGAGACCATACCTCCTATCGTGGCTCGTGGCATCGTCCTCGACATGGCTGGTCACTTCGGTGTTGAATCGATGGATGCCGGCCAATATTTCACGGTCGAAGACGTGCAAGCTGTTGAGGAAAAACAAGGCACGCCAATTCAAGAAGGCGACGTCGTTTTGTTTCACACAGGTTGGACCGACGCGAAGCTGGAATCTGAGCCGGATGTTTGGGTCGCAGCGGAACCTGGCCAAAGTGAGGAAGTCGCAAGCTATCTGGTATCGAAGAACGTGGTCGCAGCTGGCGCCGATACGTGGGGGCTAGACGTTGTACCGCCGCAGCATGAGAATCGTCCGTTTCAGGGTCATGTGATCCTCCTGCAGGAAAACGGTATTTTCATCCTGGAGACGATGAATACCGGACCGCTGGTGCGTGACGGCGTGCATGAATTCCTGTTCATTCTGGGACAGGCTAAGGTACGAGGGGCGGTCCAGATGTACATCAATCCGGTCGCAATCCACTGAGAACATTTAGAACGCGAAGGGTCTGCGATACGATTTGCCACTGTTTTTCGGCAACGTATCTACGATAATTCGCACTCCGAAAGTACATAGGAGTACAAACGCTTTTTGAGCGACGATTCACTCGAATCAAGGTCAACCAAAACACTCAACCTACAACCTAGCGATGCAGGACGGCTCGCGACCTTGTGCGGGCCACTCGACAGAAATATCCGGCAGCTGGAACAGCGGTTAGGCATACATATCAAGAACCGCGGTCACGACTTCCAGCTAGAAGGTCCGCACGAAGGCGTGCGGAAAGGCGAAGCGCTACTTACCCACCTATACGCGCAGATTGGCGGCGGGGCGACTCTTGACGCCAAAACGCTCCATTTGTATCTGCAGGAAGCGGGTGTCAACGAACTGGTCGATGGTTCGTTGCAGAACGGCGGAAGCGGTGAGAGGGATGGCACTGGTTCACAACTCAAACTCTGGCAAAAAACTGTTCGACCACGTGGTCCGCGACAGACGCAATTCGTACGCGATCTGCAATCGGACGACATCGATGTCAATTTCGCGATTGGACCTGCCGGTACCGGTAAGACGTATCTAGCCGTTGCCTGCGCGGTGCAGGCACTTGCTGCCGACCGAGTAAAACGAATCTTCCTCGTACGACCTGCGGTAGAGGTTGGCGAGAAACTCGGTTTTCTACCGGGCGACCTCACGCAGAAAATCGATCCATATATTCAACCGTTGTACGATGCGCTATTCGAAATGGTGGGTAATGAACGGGTCGAACGATTGATCGATCGCAAAGTCATTGAGATTGCGCCGCTCGCCTACATGCGGGGACGGACGCTCAATGAGGCGTTCATCATCTTGGACGAAAGTCAAAACACGACCATTGCACAAATGAAGATGTTCTTGACGCGCATTGGGTTCGGTTCTAAGGTCGCGATCACGGGTGACCTAACTCAGATCGACCTTGGCGGTAGTCATCAAGGTCAGCGATCGGGATTAGTGCATGTCTTACCGTTACTAAAAGACATACCTGGTATCCACATAACGCGGTTCAATTCGCGTGACGTTGTACGTCATCCAATCGTACAGCGCATTGTTGATGCCTATGACCAAGAGGATCGTCAACAGCAGTAATATGGTGACATCAGTTCAAGCGGAAACTGCTTCACGCGAAATCGTGATCGATCTTGCGAACAATCCGGATATTCCAAGCGAGAAGACGATTCACGCATGGGTCGAGCTGGCTAGTGAAGCGAGCGACGGCGATGTGTTCTTGAATTTCGTCGACATTCACGAAAGTCGTCGATTGAATCAGGCGTTTCGAAACATTGACGAACCGACCAACGTACTGTCGTTTCCTGCACAACGCGAAGACGTACTTGGCGATGTAGCGATCTGTGTCGACGTCGCGAAAGCGGAAGCGGAGGTACAAGACAAGAGCTTGGATTCACACCTGGCTCATTTAGTCATACACGGCGTACTACATCTACGTGGATTCGATCACGTGAACGATCAGGACGCGGACTACATGGAACGCACAGAGGTCGCGTTACTTGAGTTGATTGGCGTGGCAAACCCGTATGAGTGAGAACGAACAACGTACGTCATACGTGAAGCGGGTACAAAATCTATTCCGAGGTGCGGTTCGGAAGGGCGTTGACTTAACGTTTGAGCGAAAGTTCCGCAGTCTTGTCGATGAGGTATTCGAAATCGGCGACGACTTCGACCAAGAGGTTGTTCCGTTGATCGGAAACCTGCTCGAGACGTCGACGAAAAACGCACACGACATCATGGTCCCACGATCTCGTGTCGTCTCACTATCGAAAGATATGAGCCTCGAGGATGTGCTGGACGTCATCAAGGCGACTGGGCATTCTCGTTATCCGTTAATAGGCGATGATCCTGATTCGATGATCGGACTCGTCTATGTGAAAGACCTCCTCGCATCGCTACCCGCAGGAAATTCAGACGGCAGCTTTGACATCAAAGCACTGCGTCGAGACGTCAAAGTCGTGCCACAGGATCAAGGCATCGTTGCGCTTTTGGAAGAATTCCGGAGAGAGCGCGTACATTTGGCCGTGGTAGAAAACGAATACGCTCAAATCGTCGGTCTCGTGACGATGGAGGATGTATTCGAGGAATTCTTCGGCGACATTCAGGACGAACACGATCATGGCGACGAAGCCGATTCGCTGATGGTGCATGACAACGGGGGCGCGGGACCTGAACACAACGGACACTCAGATGTCAGTGCGGACTTGTCGATTGATGAGTTCAATACATTCTTCGAGACCAACCTATCGAACGATCTAAATAACACGATCGGTGGGTATCTCGCAACCAAACTTGGCCACGTACCGGTGACGGGAGAGAAAACCAAAGAAGGCGATGTGCGTTTCGAGGTCCTTGAAGCAACAGAACGCCGCATCGTCAAGATACGCGTTACGAGGAACGGCCAATAAGCGGATCGAAACTCGCGTTTCTTCTGCCGCTCGTATGCGGAGCAATCTATCCGCTCGGCTACGCTCCTTTTGAGTATTACCCGGTCACCATTCTCGCGCTTGCGGGGCTCTTCTATAGTCTAAATCGCGTTCGTAGCTATCGCGCCGCTTTTTTCTACGCGTGGTGCTTCGGCGTTGCAAAGTTCGGCGTAGGTGTTTCGTGGATCTACGTTTCCATCCAGCAATACGGTGACGTTCACTGGTTGGCTGCAGGTGGCTTTGTCGCGCTATTCGTTTGTCTCATCGCTCTGTTGACTGGGCTCGTTGGCGTCGCGACTTATATTCCGGCACGAACTCGAGAGCGATACCCAACCGTTGATACAGCACTGTATCGGTGTTTTCAGTTCGCGGTCGTGTGGCTCGTCTATGAGTGGCTCAGAAGCTCCTTGATGACGGGTTTTCCAGTACTCGACGCTGGCTACGTTTTGATCAGTACGCCATTTGATGGCTTGGCACCGATACTCGGCGTCAAAGGAATCAGCTTCGCCATCGCGTTCGTTGCGGCGACTTTGGTCTCAGGGTGGGTGGCGTTGACGACTGGCGTCGTCGTTGTGCTTCTTTGCGCAGGATTAGCGCTTTTCGACTACACCGAACGTCTGGAACCGAGGCAAGTTGGCATCGTGCAAGTCAACATTCCGTTGACGGAGAAGTTCCAGATGGCACGTCGCGGTGAGACATTCCGACTGTACTCGCGTTTAACGGAATCGTTGAGTCGAAAAGACTTGGTGCTGTGGAGTGAAGCCGCATTTGCGACTGGTCAAGCCACCATGCTTGAAGCTCTAGAAATCGCCCGTACCTCGGCCAATCACAGGTACGTTGCGACAGGATATGTCGAATTTGAGAACGAACGTCGATTCAATTCATTGTTGATCTCTGGAGAGGATTCCGCGAACTATCGCAAGCTGCGACTCGTACCTTTCGGCGAATATGTCCCGTTACGTTCTATCCTGCAACCGATCCTTGGTATTGCGAACGTACCGTATTCGGACCTAGAAGTCGGTGATCGAACCGATCGATCATTGAACGTCACAGGTCTCAGTCTGGTACCAGCCATTTGCTACGAGGCAAGCTTCGAGAACGACGTCAGGGCTGCCGTTCGTCAAAGCGGCGCGGATGCGATTGTGGTGGTCAGTGAGGACGCCTGGTTTGGTGACTCATTTGCCCCACATCAGAACTTTGAGATGGCACGGATGCGCGCGCGTGAGCATGGCCGCTATCTCGTCCGAGCGGCGAATAGCGGTATCTCCGGCATTGTTGGTCCCGATGGCGAGGTGATCGCTCAAGCCGACCAATTCGTCCGTACGACCGTCGAAGGTCAGATTTTCACGATGTCTGGTAATACGCCGTTTACGAGATTTGGTGGATTGCTCTTGAACGTGTTACTGATGTTCGGGATCTTTTGGATTACCGTAAATCGAGTGATCGGGTGGCGTCAAGTAACCAAGAAACTGCCATTTTGAGCCTATCGACTTTAATCGGTATCTAACTCCGGGAAGTACGTAGAGAAGAAGCCTCGATCTCTTGTTATAAATCGATCGGCCTTGAGTAATGCATGGGCACCAATCAAGAAATCAGCAATGATACGAGTGCGAGGTCCACCGCTCTGACGATATTGCCGCCAACGTCGACCAGCCTCGAACGCTGCTGCCGAATCAATGAGTGAAACAGTAATGCTTGCGAACGCAAGTGCGTTATCGAGTTCTCTCCGATCCGGTATTGCGGACGCTAGCTCCGCGTAGACGACGCTTGACACAACAATTGCACCCGAGTTATACGCTCTGCGAATTAAGTTCACAGAGTGGCTTCTATTTGTTTGGTCGTCGAAGAGTACATCGATCAGGATATTTGTGTCGACAGCGGTAATCAACGTCCTCGAATTTCCTCGATGAATTCATCCGTGCTTTCGTATCCGAAGTCCGTGAAAATCCCTATCATGCGATCGACTGGATGCGAAGAGGTAGAGCGTTTTTGTAATAACAGACCGTTCTCGGTCGGCAGTAACTCCACCTCAACATTGTGATGCATTCCGAATCGGTCCCTCAGGGTCTTCGGGATCGTGATCTGACCTCTCTCTGATATCCTCATTGATTTCCAGATATGAATTTCGTGGTACGGAAATCGTATCAAAATAAACTAACTACATATCGAAGTAGTTGAAGAACAGACACGAAAAATCGACTATCAATTGGAGCTAAAACCGCAAGATCAATTGGCAGTCAGAAAGCTACCGTATTGAGAGAATCGTGTGTCTTGGCGCGTGATTACTTCAATTACGGTCACGCGACCGTCAGCATTTTCACGTTGAGCTTTTTCTAATGCTGGAACAAGCTCCCGAGGATCTTCAACTTTGATCCCCGTCGCACCCATGGCTTTCCCTAGATCGGCATAGTCCCCGGTTTGGTTACCAGCGCCGTACTTCTCCATCGCTACCGGCATCTTCGTGTCGTATCCACCCATCGTTCCGTTGTTAATCACGACGGTCGTAATCGGTACTTCCGCGCGTACCGCGGTTTCAATTTCAGTTCCCGTGTGACCAAATGCGAGGTCGCCCATGAAATTCATGCAGTACTTCTCAGGTGATGCAAGTTTCGCGCCGATCGCGAGTGGGATTCCGTAACCAAGGTGGGTCGTCTTACCCCAGCCAATGTACCCGCGGGGTAGTGTCGCCGTGTAAAACGGCATGATCTGGTCACGCGGATTACCAGCGTCGTGGGTAACGATGGAGTTTTCGTGGTCAACGATGTTGTTGATTTCGTTGATCACGCGATAAGGGTTCACCGGTGTTTCATCTGAAGTCAGAAGGGGCGCCCATTCATTCAACCATTCAGCTTTCGTATTCGCAATGTCAGTCTGAAGTGTCGTGTTGGTCTCACGACCATTGTCACCTACTTGCGCTTTCACTTCATCGATCATTGCGTCAAGTGTCAGTTTGGCATCGCCAACAAGACCGAGATCCACATCGTAGTCCTTGTTGATGTCTTCCGCTGAGATGGTGGAGTGAATCAGCACTTTGTTGTTCGGGATTGCTAATCCAAATCCTGTGCGTGTTAAACCGGACCCAATCGCGAACAATACATCCGATTCGCCGAGCCATTTGTACACAGCCTTTGGAGCTGTGCGATTAGCGGACCCAAGCGCCAATGGATGGTCATCAGGAAACGCGCTCTTGCCTTCCATCGTGGTAATGACAGGAATCTGCGCGAGCTCTGCTAGCGATCGCAGTTCATTGGTTGCGTCTGCGTACAGTACACCTTGACCCACCCAAAGTACTGGGTTTTCTGCGTTCAAAAGCGTCTTCACTGCATCTTTGACGTCGCTCGCATTTGGCGCTGTACGCATCACCTTGGTTGGTCGATACGGTGGAAGATCGGCAGGTACTTCTTTGCCGAGTACGTCGCCGTGCATTTCGACAACGACCGGACCCGGGCGACCATGCTTCAGTGCATGGAACGCGCGTCGCATTTCTCGGCTTGTTTGGCCGATTTGGTCGATAGAAATGGCGAGTTTTGAGACGTGTGCGTAATTCTTGACCGCTGAAAAGTTCGGTGCGATATCGTAGCTACCTGTACCTGAACCGCCAGGTAAGAACAGCAAAGGAACAGCTTCACCCCAAGCTTGTGCGATCCCGCCAAAGGAGTTCTCGACACCAGGACCGGATTGGGACGCGAACACGCCGACTTGCTTTCCAGCCATCGTTCGTGCATAGCCGTCTGCCGCATTGATGCCTCCTCTTTCTTGACGAAAGACGATCGGGCGAATACCAACGCGCGCTGCTGCTTCGATCAGCGAATTAGCCGGGAAACAAGCCATCCATTCGACGCCTTCAGCTTTCAAACATTGTGCAATTAGGTCAAATCCGTTCATTTCTCTAATCTCTTGATATTCAGTTTGGTCCAGTTGAGCTCAACATTTTCTCCGCGTATTGGATTGCATGTCTGAGGGAATCAATGCGTGCAATCCCTTTCCACGCGATGTCGAAGGCTGTGCCATGGTCTACAGAGGTTCGGATGATAGGCAAACCCAACGTGACGTTCACCGCTCGGTCGAAAGCAATGAGCTTCATTGGTGCGTGACCTTGGTCGTGATACATGCAAACTAAGGCGTCAAAACGGTCAAGCTCGATGGCTTGCCTGAATACCGTATCCGCGGGGTAGGGTCCGCTTACGTTTACACCTCGAGATTTCAGGTCACGCAGTTCAGGTTCGATGATGTCCCGTTCCTCGGTACCGAACATACCGCTTTCGCCAGCGTGGGGGTTCAGTCCACAGACGCCGATGCGTGGACTCGTTATGAAACGACTAAGAGCGTCGTCGGTTAACTCGATCGTACGCTTCAAGCGTTTAGACGTTAATCGTTCGATTGCTTCTCTTAGTGATACGTGTGTGCTTACGTGGCTTACGGCGACTTCGTCAGTCGCAAGCATCATCACGACATCGTCGACTTCGCAAAGTTCTGCAAGCAGCTCTGTATGACCGGTGAATGTGGGGTGGCTTCGCTGCGTCGCTTCTTTGTTCATGGGCAGCGTGACAACTGCCGAAACGTCGCCGCGGAGAGCGGCTTGCGTAGCGAGCGTCACATATCGATGCGCTGCGTCACCCGCGAATTCGCTGAGTACACCTGGAGTTAGGTGCGACGCCTTCAAGCAACCGCAGTCCCATAGATTGAGCTGGTCCTCTTTGGTATCGTCGAGATCCGCGAGACAATGGATGGGAACATCTAGTCTGAGACGCTCTACACCTGTCTTGAGGATTGAGTGATCGCCGAACACGACACTCATATCAGGTAAAACGCCCGCTGAAAATGATCTGAGAAGAATCTCTGGACCGACGCCTGACGCGTCACCCATCGTGATTGCAATTCGCGCCGATTCTGGGTTCACGTTTAGCTAGAACTTAAATCAGGTGTTTCACGAACGTATGCGGACTTATGCCCGACCATGAACTTGCATTCCTGCGATAGATCGATACGCGAACATTAGGCACGCTTGAATATCGTCTTGCTGTAAATCGGGGTATTCCTTCAAAATGATCTCATTTGTATCACCGGCAGCTAGCATCGCTAGGATGTGTTCAACGGCAATTCTCATATCTCGAATAATCGGCTTCCCGCCAAAGACATCTGATCGTACAGTAATACGATCGAGAAGTTGATCCTCATTCTTCATATTGGATCTCGCATGCCACGCTGTTGACTACACAGTCGATTGAACAGCGTCGGTTTAAGAAACTTGGTTCTTGCTTCGAACGAGTGTTCACGCGACACGCCTCTTGGCGTCAGATCGATGGACTCACGTTTAGGATGGCGCAAATACCGAGAGCTCAAACCATAAACTCCAACGATCGTTATCGCAATTTAATTGGATTGCGAATACACGTTGAAGGGATCGAATTTTCGCTGTTCTGTTTAGTCAGACACTAGCCTAAATAAACTCGGGTAATTTCAATTCGGTTGTGACCCAGTTCACGACTGATTTTTAGTCGTACTTCCTGATCGATCTCCTGCTGGCGTTTCGTAAGCTCTGAAAACCTCAGACCGCCTCCGGACGGCGGATACCGCCCCGTAAGTTTCAAATAGCGACGCTGAGCGTATCCGTGACGCAGTCCGTGTAGATTGTTCAGTCTAGCTTGCTCAATGTAATGTTCATACCGTCTGAGTTGGTGTTTGTAGAGGCATTCGCTCGGGATCAACGAGCCGGAACCTACGAATTCATGAATCCAATCCAGAATCTCACGCTGCGACAGTTCAGCGATGGGGATGTCGCGCGGTCGTCCACCCTTGGTCCACGAACCTTTGAGTCGGATGAACGTCTCCTGATCGGCAAAGCTCGGTCGAAACTTAATCGATTCTTCGCGCCGTAGTCCGAACGCTTGCTGCAGACGCACGCTCATGCGTACGTAGTCGTTTTTGATGCGTAGGAAGGCGTCTTCACTGAGGAACTGTGCCTTGTCTCGCGGTGTATGGTCGCGTGAAGGTATACCGTAGTGTTCGTTGGAAGGGTGCACGAGGTGCGTCTTGCCGACTTTCTCGGCCCACCAGCGGATGTCGGTCATGTAGTTCTGCAAGGTGCCGGGGGTATTCCCGTTCGCGATCCAATGTTCGACCAGTGCCGTCACGTGTTTGGGTTTTAGCGAGGTTGCATGCATGTGGTAGAAGCCGAGTTCTTGGAGGGTGTTCGCATGCCGTTGCATTCGGGCGTATCGCTGCCCGCGCGTGGAATAGCTGCCGTCGCGGTTGCGACGGCAGAGGATCGATAGCTCGAAGTTCAGATCTTTCACGGCGCAGGTGCATTGGTGAGTGGTAATGACATCATTGGGATCCTTTCCTGCAATGATCGCGACAAGTGCGGTACGTCATGGGACGCCAACCCCCGATCTGAACGGTCCTGGCTTGGACGGTACGTCTTGTTCCTGTTGGAACAACAGACGTACGGGTTTCGCCGAACGCAGCGGTATTCACCGAAGCGCGAATGAAGAAGCCAACTGTAGTTGCACCTTGCCGAATGGCGACGTTGAAGATGAGTTCACGTGGTTAACACGGGACAGCTTCAAGAACTCCTGGCTGTTCTCGCTGCAGATGACCGTGCAGCGCGGTTAATTCGTTCACGCGAGCAAGGGTAGGGATTGGACGCCCGTGTCGTGCGGAAAACCATGTCAAGGATTGAATTGGTTTTCGTGATCTAAGGTGCTTTCGATGCTTTAGGATGCCGTAGCGCCGATGCGCATTTCAGCAACGAAGCAACTTGATAACCGGGTTATCAAGTTGACAATGAACGATGACCGGTGGGTTGCGCTATGAACCGTTTAGGGATCTTTAAAACGTCGCCTGGATCGATCGTAATCCGGATTGCTTCGAATTGACTGACTCACTCTATGTATTTTCGTGGCATCTGAAGCAAAATCTTTTGCTCTTCGACTAAGCCTACTTGCTTTGGACAGAGTCTAAGTTCGGTAGAGTTGAATCAAATGCTATCGAGGTATAGTGGATTGGCGAACTTCGTGATTCGAAGTCAAGACGTACAGATCCATATTGAACATTTGTCAGATACACCTTCGTTGTCGATGAATTGACGACAACGAACCTGATTTTTAACCCGTTTAGATTCGAACTCGTTTAGTTAACGGACGTTCCAACTGGGTACAAGAATACGAAGTGCGGTTTTTATTGTATGTTTGTGAACTTCGTTCCAGTTACCCGCTGGCAGCTTGCCGTCAGCTCGAGGGCAATGCTGCAGCATTGCCCTCGCTATTTTTGGTTCTAGCGAACGAGTACGGGTTCTGTGTCTACTGGATCAATAGGTAGTGAATCGTCGATCCAACAGTACGAACTCTCGGTTGCAGGTGCAAGCCGCTCAAGTAGTCGCGTTACTTGAAACTGCCAACGATCAGCGCTGTATTTCGATGTCGGGATGCGTAGGAAGCTAGTTGAATTAGGTGCCAATCATCTCTTGTCAGATCTATCGAATTCCGTCAAGAGAACTGGCAGTCTACGGGTATCGATACGCCTCGGCTTCGCCTACTAGCGTAATGCGGCCGTTTTCTATTGGATCGTTTATTCGTTCAATATCGTCTTGAAGACCCATTGTGCGAATCATTGCAAATGCTCGCATTTCGGCATCAGGATAGACTTCTTGTAGGCGCGATGCCAAACCTAGAATCGTACTACCTTTTGTTACTACATCGTCGACTAACAGAAATCGTGTATGGCTCTCTATTTCACGGCGTACTTTGAAGGACTCATAGTGATCTAATGCGCTAGGTCTCCCGCCGCGCGGCTGGTATGCCGATTTTGGTACGCTTATTTCCCGATTTGCGATGCGCAGTACTTCACCACCTAATCCGATAGCTATAAAAGCTTTACAGAGTTGCTCACTAATCCACGGTGTCGATTTGTTTCGAATTGGCGCACTTCCAGGTACCGGAACGAGGGAGGTATCGTTCGTGAAGTAATCTAGGAATCTACCGTCGTTGATTAGGCGTTTCACTCTATCGGCCATACGGCCAATACTCTTCGAATCGCCGCTCTTCAGTAGACCGCATAGTTTGCGCGACTTTACAGCTTCGTCAGAAGTTCCTCGAGGAGAGTAGCAGTAGCACGCCGCATAAGCAATCTCAGAAATCAATCTCGTCGACATTCGAGCGATCGGTGTAGATTGGCAGGTTTTCCAATGATTGCGACACGTTTTCGCGTGTAAGAACCTGTGCACCGTACTTAATCATCTCGCATGGCCACTTCAACGTGGGGTTGTTAATGACGTTCTCAAGAATGAAGACATCTCGACCCAATCTAAGTGCCTCCCAGCCTTGATGTCGGGTTCCACTCTTCTCTGACGCTTCAACGATGATCGTTGCATCCGAAAGTAATGCCATGGTTCGATTGCGCAATGGAAAGTTGCGTCGTTGAATAGGTGTTCCTACCTTGAACTGTGAAACAACCACATGCTGTGCCTCGATGAGCTGTTTGAGGTCGGCGTTTTTCGGCGGATAACATGTGTTAAGTGGCGTTCCGAGGATGGCGATCGTTCTTCCATCGAATTCGATAGTTGCACGATGTGCGACCGTATCAATTCCTTCCGCCAATCCACTAACGACGATGATGTCGCGATCAACGAGCTCCTTTACGAGCGAGCGGGTACGCATGATTCCGGAACGACTCGGATTGCGGGTTCCGACTACTGAGACGCGCCGGCCAGAACGTAGTAAATCAACGTCACCTGACACGTATAGCGCGGCTGGCGCATTAGGTTCCTCGACTTCACTGAGTCGACTCATTAGCTCAAGAGGCGTGTACTCCTGACCAATCTCGTGCACGTTGTCTATTCCATTACGGATTTTTGCGAGGAAAGCGTCAGTCGGTGTCTTCACCCACGCACATTAGAGGATGGCGTAATCTGTCGTTCAGAAATACATCATATTGTGTCACGGCTCTTGCGGATGGAACGCTCTCACCGACGTTCATGAAATGATAACAGGCGTACGATCGCTCGCCTATTCCGTTTCTGAGGGTCATTGAGTTGCGACTAGTGCAACAGCGCTAGCCTTCGAGGTGTAGTTGCTAGACGAATGTCAGTGTCGCGATGATCGAACTCCGTCGATTCATCGCTGTAGTCGCCTGCTCACGTCGATTCTTCGCTACAACCAAAATCCATACAAGAGAGCCTCTACCAACAATCGCTTCATATATGTCGTATTTCGATCTGAGCAGTGACTTCATAGAGTTTGAGCGAGCTTGAATACATGTGGAAAACTTCAGATCATTTACACCGTTTGCGAAACGTTGTAATCGTCGATATCGATCCGCCTCATAGAGTGCGCAAGCGATAAGGAATATCGTGCGATACGTCAACGCGATCAGCATCGTATTACTGTTGTTGATTCTCGCAATCAGCATTCACATGCTCGCATAGCGTGGCTTTTAGATAGCTGGCGTCTCATGGCTGACAGTCCGATGGTCCATCCGGTTACAGCATAGCCTTCTAAAATTCCGCGCGCTGCTGCGACTCTAAATTCCCCTATCTATCCCGATGGAAACCTATTCCGCGACTGAAGTAGAAGCCAAGTGGCAAGGTCGATGGGACGAACTCGGCACGAACCTGTTTTCCCGCGAAGACTTAGCGTCGGCCGAAAACCCGTACTTCAACCTCATGATGTTCCCGTATCCATCTGCAGAGGGGTTGCACGTAGGCAATATCTATGCGTACACGGGTGCGGATGTTTGGGGTAGGTATCAACGCCTCAAAGGGCACGACGTCTTTCAACCGATGGGTTTCGACGCATTCGGAATCCACTCTGAAAACTATGCGTTGAAAGTTGGGGTCAACCCGAACGATCTCATCCCATCGAATATCAGCAACTTCACCCGTCAGCTTCGACGAATTGGTGCAATGTTCGACTGGAACCATACGGTCGATACGACGGATCCAAATTATTATCGCTGGACGCAGTGGGTTTTTCTCAAGCTTTTCGAAGCCGGCTTAGTTGAAAAGCGTGAAGCACCAGTGAACTGGTGCCCTTCGTGTAAAACAGTCGTCGCGAACGAACAGGTCATTCAAGGGCTCTGTGAGCGCTGTGACGCTGCGGTTGAGCAACGCCAGATCGAGCAGTGGTTCCTCAAGATCACAAATTACGCGCAACGCTTATTGGACGGCATCGAGCAGATTGACTGGTCTTCTCGGACGTTAACCGCACAAAACAACTGGATCGGTCGTAGCGAAGGCGCTGACATTGATTTTCCGATTGTCGGACGTGATGAGGCGATCCGAGTCTTCACAACGCGTCCGGACACGATTTGTGGTGCGACGTACATGGTTTTGGCACCGGAGCATCCGCTCGTTGAAGCACTCACGAACGACGAGCAGCGTGAAACAGTAGATGCATACGTTGAGCAAGCGAAGCGACTTGACCTCAAAGCACGACAGTACGTCGATCGACCGAAGACCGGTACTTGGATTGGCGCATATTGCGAAAACCCAATCACCGGTGCACAAATGCCCGTTTGGGTCTCTGATTACGTACTCATTGAGTACGGAACGGGAGCGATCATGGCCGTTCCAGGGCATGACGAGCGCGACTTTGAGTTCGCGAGTACGTTCGACTTACCAATCAAGCGCGTTATTTCCCGCGATGGTTCAAATAACGCGGGACCCATGACCGAAGCGTACGTCGGCGACGGTGTATTGGTTAACTCAGGTGAGTTCGACGGTCTTTCCGTTGCTAAAGGCAAACGTGCGATCGTTCAGAAGCTGGAAACAAATGGCCTCGCTACCGGTCAGGTCCGTTATCGATTACACGACTGGTGTATATCGCGTCAACGCTATTGGGGTCCGCCGATTCCGATTGTTTATTGCGATGACTGCGGCGCGATTCCGGTTCCAGAGGCGGATTTGCCTGTACTGTTGCCTCGTTTAGAGCAATTCAAACCGGACGATTCCGGCGAAAGCCCTCTCGCCCGTGACACGGACTGGTGTTCAACCGAATGTCCAGAATGTGGTGGCGTTGGAACGCGAGAAACCGACGTATCAGACACGTTCTTAGATAGCGCTTGGTACTTTTTGCGCTACCCATGTACTGATTCCGATGAAGTCGCGCTTGACGACGAGATGGTCAAGAAATGGTTGCCCGTGAATTCTTACATCGGTGGACACGAACACGCCGTATTGCACCTGCTCTACGCACGATTTGTGACGATGGCGTTTCACGACCACGGCATCCTCGAGTTTGGTGAACCATTCGAGAAGTTCCGAGCGCACGGCATACTGACAAAAGACGGACGGAAAATCTCGAAAAGCCGAGGTAATGTCATCATTCCAGATGATTTGATCGCCGAGTGGGGTGCAGATACGGTTCGACTCTATCTGATGTTCTTAGGCCCGTTTGAACAGGGCGGCGATTACCAAGAGACCGGTATTCGAGGACCGGCAAGTTTCCTTGACCGATTGGCATTGAGCGTCGCGGAGGCAAGTGACGGTGAAGGTGACGAGCACGTACTCCAAGCTATGCATCGAACGATTGACAAGGTATCGAGCGACATCGAGCAACTCAAGTACAACACGGTTATTTCAGCGTTGATGGAGTACCTTAACGTCGTGCGCGAGGGCGGTCGTACTTGCGTGAAGCAGGAGCTCGAACCGATCATCGTCATGCTCGCACCGTTTGCGCCGCACCTTGCGGAGGAACTATGGGAACGTCTCGGACACAATTCATCCATCTTCGAATCGGGGCTATGGCCCGAAGCAGATCCGGACCTTGCAAAGGTAGAGACTTTTGAGATTGGTGTGCAAGTGAACGGCAAACTTCGGGGATCGATTTCCGTGACCGCGGAAACGCCCGAAGACGAAGCCATGGCGTTGGCACGATCAAATGAGCGTGTCGTAACTCACTTGGATGCGGGTGAAGTTCGGAAAGTGATTTACGTGCCAGGTCGAATTCTGAATATCGTAGTTAGTTAAGCGAATCTACGAGGCGAATTGACGTAACCGTATTTCCTCAGGCCGTGGCGACCTCCGATCAATTGTCCAACGTCACTGTCATCGTGTCCAACGGATGTCCTAAGCGGCGTTCCTGTTTCGTTCGTCGGTGACTTGCAAGTCCTCGACGTCAAGGCAGCGATCGTGACCGCCCCACCGGGGTGGGCTAAGCGCTAAGACGGCGTCTGTCCCTCGCCGAGACGTGCGAACTCGGATCTTTTTACATATGTCGCGGCGAAGTCTTTCTCTTGGGTATCGACTTTTCGCTGAATCGCCATTGCTAAGCTGTATACATTGTTCACGTCTCGGTTAACGTCAGCGAGGCCACTTGTCACCTTGGCGAGGCCGCTCGTCACCTCGGCAAGATCGTTGGTCACTTTAGCGAGATCAGTTTTTACGGTATTAAGTCCATCTAGCATCTCGGAAAGCAGTTCCGATGTTGATTTATCGTCGTTGTTAGCCATGTTCGTTCCTTAACGGTAGAATTTATGCGCTCTCATGAGCGCTTTCGGGACGAAGGTTCTAATTCTTAAACGAAAAAGAAATACCTTCTATATGCTGTGTTTTTATCCAGTTTAGCTCTTGAATTGTAGACCAGTTTTTCCGACTGCGCAGGTCGAATATCTGGTTAAACGCGCCGTACAAACTGATAGTTGAATGATGCAATATCTACTACGCGTCCGAATAGTCGTCGCAATGCTTGTGTTGACGAGTACATCGTTGCTCGCCCAAGGTTTCCTAAGTGAGTTCGTTGAGGTCACGACACGACCGCATGTCGATTCGGAGCTAGGATTCAGCCTCGAATACCCGTATGAATGGGAGCCATCGGCGAATCCTCTTGCTGAATCGGACTTCTACGTTGGCGCGCCGTTTGCAATGCCTTCGTTCTGGGTAGCGGTTAGAGATATCCCCTCTGATACAGCGCTTGAGGACTCCGTGGCGTCTCAGGATCTCTCCCTATTCATTCAGGATCCAGAGATCAAGATCGAGTTCATTGAATTCAACGGTCACGACGCGATGAAAGCGGTTTTTCGTTGGACGACAACGGACGCTGGTCGACATTTCGTAGAGACGACCGTCATTTCGTTGTACGCCAACGACCGTTGGTACCAGTTGACTGTTAATCAGTCCGATCGAGAGACTCAGTGGCGTCCGCGATTACAGGCCATCCTTGACTCGTTCCGAGTTGTGGAGTCTGAATCGTGAAAAAGACGATCGTCACTGTTGCACTAATTCTCATTTCGTTCGGAGTTTCTGCCGAGAAGTTTGAATTCGTCGCGATCGGCGACACTGCGTACCAAGGCGAACCTAGTATCGAAGCCTATGCACAACTTATCGAGCTGATTAATGAACAGGACATTGCGTTCTCGATTCATGTGGGTGACATCTGGGGCGCGTCGATGTGTATCGAGGAGCGATACGAAGAGATTCTTGATACGTTCAACACGTATCTGAAACCCGTGGTGTTTACCCCTGGCGATAACGAGTGGACGGATTGCGATCGACACGCGTACGGCGACTGGGAACCAGCCGATCGTTTACAGATGTTGCGAGGTGTGTACTACAAGGAAGCGAAAAGTCTCGGCGCAGAAACCATGCCACTTGTACGTCAAGCGGACGTATCACCTTATACGAAGTTTGTTGAGAACGTGCGATGGCTGCATCACAATGTGTTGTTTCTCACACTAAACGTTCCAGGCTCTAACAACAACGTGGATATTGCGGTCAAGAGTGATCTTCTCGAAGCGTACGAACGTAATCAAGCGAACAAGGCGTGGTTAAGGGACTCATTTCGCATCGCGATGGAACAAGATTTAGCTGCGGTAGTCATCGCAATACAAGCAGAACTGTTTGCGAATACGGGCGGCCAGAGAGTGCCTCCCGCGTACGCGGACCTTGTCAATGAAATGAGAATAGCGACGTCTCGTTATTCGAAACCGATCTTGCTTGTTCACGGCGACGCACACAGGTTTACGATTGACAGACCTTTCTCAGCATTCGGACCAGGTCGATTAATCAACGGAAACTTCATGCGGCTCCAAGTCTACGGCGACCCAGAGGTACGCGCAGTGCGCGTGACGGTGGATCCCGATTCACCTTGGATATTCGGTTTCGAACCCTTGTACTTACAGTAGGACACTTGCGCCGAATTCACCTCGGCATTTGGATTGCCGTATGTGTTGCCGCGACTTCCTGTGGATTCACACTACGAACCGAATCTCTCGGTGATCGACTTTCTGAAGTAAAACTCCCGGACAATCTTGCACGCGACGTTCAGATCGCGATCGAGCGACAAGCACGAGCATTCGGCGTCGATTTAGCTCGCGAGACAGAAAACGACGTTCAAACCGTTGTCGGAATCCAGGAGTTCGAAAACGAACGTTCAACGCGGGTGGATCCGTTAGGACGACCGATTGAGTACTGGATTAGCGTTCGTTGGGATGTCACATTAGCGTCCCAACCACAAACGCCACTGACATTGCACGCGTCGGAAAGCGTAGGATTAGACGAAACGTCATTGATCGGGTTTCAAAAGGAGAAGCGCCGACTACTGGCGCTACTCCGCGAAGAACTCGCGACCCAATTGATCACGCGACTCGCGCTGATGAGTGATGCGGCAAACACATCAAGGTAGTTCGGCTAGGTAACGGTCCGTATCCATGCAGGTCTTTCCAAATCAACTTGCCGACATCCTGAAAGAGGGCATCAAACCCATCTATGTGACAGGAGGATCGGAGACCGTACTTGAGGAGGAGGCGAGTCGTGAGATTCTCGTTGCCGCTCAAGCCGAAGGTATCGAAGACCATGAAGTCTTCAGGCTCGATGCTGGATCATCTCGTGGCAGAGCGAAGAAGATGGAATGGGGCGGTATATTCGATGAGCTCGCGGAATCTTCTCTGTTTGGCACGAGGAAGTTGGTCGAAGTCCGAATGCGAACGTCGGCTTTCGATGACAGTGCGGTTTCCGCATTCGAAACGCACGCGTCGGAGCAAGCGTCCAATGTACTGCTCGTACGACTAGCGGGATTGGATTACCGGGACAAACGCAAGAAGTGGTACGGTCAACTACGGTCATCAAAGCACATCGCGTTGATCGTCGTCGATGAGTTGAATCGAGACCACAGCATCGAATGGCTGCAGTCCAAGTCAACGTCATTGGGTCTGAAGTTGACGAAGCAAGCTGCGGAGAAGCTGTCGGACTATTGCGAAGGTAACCTGCTTGCCGCTCGACAGGAACTTGATAAGTTGCAGTTAGTTCTCGACGAAGGTGCGACCATCGATGTGGACGACATCGACTTATCCGATGCCAGCAATGCGGATATGTTGGAAGTTATCGACGCGGTGTTTAACGGCAACGTTGCTCAAATCGCAAGAAAGCTTGACGCACTGAGTCATCAAGGTCGTAGCTCAAGTCGAAACGAACTTGGAATCCTCAACATGGTGACCCAAGTGTTGACGTTAGCACATGCGAAATTGATGGATTCCGGTACGACAATACCAGGTTACCAACGCCGCCGCGTCGACGCATTAATCAATCGACACGGTCAAGCGGGAATCGAGAAGTTACTGATTGAATGTGCGCAGTTCAACAGCATGTTCTTAGGCATGGCGCGCGGCGATGCGGTCGATCTACTGCGTAACCTCCTGTTCGCGATCGCAGGTGTTCAGAGGTCAGATCTTGAGACGCAGTACGAATGGCGCGTGATAGATCGGACGATTAGTTAATGTGCGTTTGAGCCTGTTCCCCGAGACCAAGTACGGCAAGCGTTGAGCCGTCGCTCTCAAAACGGGAAATCGACGCGTTGTCAGGTCGGAACGAGACCATCGCTGCATGACCGTTGGCGGCGCCGACGAGTAAATTGATCGCGACAAAGTGTGAGAACATCACACAATCGGTCGGCGCACTTACCACGCAGTTAATCAATGCGTCCCGCCACACTTTAAGATTAGGCGCCAAATCGTGCCATTCACCTGCCATTACGTTCGCCAGCCATGACGTACGGTCGGTGAGATCTTCGATCGGTGAAGGGATTTCTGCAATGCGATCTTCGATGGTGATTGGCGAATCCCAGATATTGGCGAGTTCTTTTGCGGTTTCCTGAGCTCGAAGCAACGGACTGCTGAAGATGGGCATTGGGTCTAACGAGGCAAGGTGTTTCGCGGTTGCGACTGCCTGAGATCGGCCTAATTCGGAGAGTCCAGGGTCTCGATGTGCACCGAAACCAGCCTCTGCTTCACCGTGTCTTACAAAGTAAATCGTTGTCATATGCTTCTACAGGAATCTCCGTGATTAAATACGCGCTTTCAAGACCATTATCGACGCGCAGCGTCTCTCTATGGGCGTCCTAGTGCGCGTATATTCATGATTTCACACGATCACTCATTGTCTGCGGACATGGAGCCGACGGTCACGGTTAATGCGCGAGAAGCGTTCAACATTGATCACGACTTCGAAGTGCCTGCGTTCGCTGAACGTACGGCACACGTACCAGATATCGACGACGATTACCGGTTTGATCCGTTAACGACTCTAGCAATCCTTGCTGGATTCGCACATAACCGACGGGTCATGATTCAAGGGTATCACGGTACCGGGAAGTCAACCCATATCGAGCAAGTAGCTGCACATCTGAACTGGCCGTGTATCCGGATCAACCTTGATAGTCACATCAGTCGAATCGATCTTGTTGGAAAAGACGCGATCGTGTTAGAAGATGGTCAGCAAGTTACACAGTTCAAGGAAGGTCTACTACCTTGGGCGCTTCAGCATCCAACGGTGATCGTGTTTGACGAGTACGACGCAGGTCGACCTGACGTCATGTTTGTTATCCAGCGAGTATTAGAGGTTGAAGGTAAGTTGACGCTACTCGACCAGAATCGCGTCATTACGCCGCACCCTTATTTCCGACTCTTTTCTACCACTAATACCGTTGGTTTAGGCGATACGACAGGTCTATACCACGGTACACAACAGATCAACCAAGGTCAGATGGACAGGTGGAACCTCGTCGCGACTCTGAATTACCTGCCTCACGAAGTTGAGACAGATATCGTGTACGGAAAAGCTAGTGATTGGCAGAACCGCGAAGGCGGAAAGCGCATCATCAGCAATATGGTGAGCGTGGCGGATTTGACTCGGAAAGGATTTGTCAATGGCGACGTATCGGTCGTCATGTCGCCGCGTACGGTGTTGACCTGGGCCGAAAACGCATCGATCTTCAACGATATTGGCTTCGGGTTTCGAGTCACGTTTCTGAATAAGTGTGACGAACTCGAGCGACCGATCATTGCTGAGTATTACCAGCGATGCATGGGTGATGATCTAGGAGACGCAAGCGCAGGCGTTACGCTGAACGTCTAACTCAACCATGACGCCTGATGTTGACCCGTTAGATACGTTCAAACGGGCAATGACCGCAACCATGCGAGCAATCGCAGAAAACGAAGAGATGGAAGTCTCGTTTGGGAAAGGCGGTACGAGCGTTCAAGGTAACAATGTTCGTGTACCGCAACCGAATTACGGTTGTAGCGATACCGAACTGAACGCGGTGCGGGGCATTGGCGATGAAATCGCGCTCAAGATGCGGTATCACGACTCTCTGGTTCATCGCCGATTCACGCCTTCAGCAGGACCTGCTCAAGAGCTGTTCGAGTGGGTAGAGGACGCACGCGTTGCATCCATCGGAACCATGCGAATGGAAGGGGTCGCACGGAACCTTGACGCAAATCTAGAAGCGATTTGTCGTCAAGCGGAATTTGATCAGATTACGGCGGAAACTGAAGCGCCTTTAGGCGTGGCGGTTGGATTGATCGTTCGTCAGCATCTCACCGGTCGTCCGTTACCACCAGCAGCGGAACACGTGGCGCAGTTCTGGCGGGATTACGTAGAGGCGAACGCCGGTCAGGACATTGAAGCACTGAAGACGTCAATCCATGATCAGCACGACTTTGCAGTGCGGTGTCAGAACATTCTTCGTGATTTAGGGCTGTCCACGGATCTCGAGGATCCACCCGAACTGCAACAGAATGACTCGGACGTCGATACGCTTGAAGACGAGAACGAACCGGAAACCGAGTATGCGCCAGAAGACGTCGTACTCGACGAAGACTCGTACGGCGACGAAGATTCGGAAGGGGAGACGTCAACTGTAGAAATGGACGCCGACATGGACATGTCGGAATTAGGCGCGGAATCGGAACCTGAGGAAGCGCCCCAGTCTGCGATAGACGATTTAGGTCGTATTCGAACGACCATCGACTACAAGAGCTTCACGGACGAATTCGACGAGGTCGTGAAAGCGGAAGAGCTTTGCGATGCGGAGGAATTGCTGCAGTTGCGCGGCATGCTCGATCAGCAACTAGTACCTCTCAAACATACGACAGCGAAGCTGGCGAACCGCTTACAACGTAAGCTACTGGCAAAGCAGAACCGGACCTGGGAATTCGATCTTGAGGAAGGATTACTCGATACGTCGCGCCTTAGTCAGGTTGTTGTCGATCCTGTTAATCCGCTTGCCTACAAGCAAGAGAAGGAAATGCAGTTTCGTGACACGGTCGTCTCGATCCTAATCGACAGTTCTGGATCCATGCGCGGTCGTTGTATCACGATTGCAGCGATGTGCGGCGACATTCTAGGACAGACGCTCGAGCGTTGTTCCGTACGTGTGGAAATTTTGGGATTTACGACCTGTGCGTGGCGAGGCGGTCAATCACGTGAAGAGTGGATCAATCAAGGCAAGCCGAGTCATCCAGGTCGTCTCAACGATCTTCGTCACATCATCTACAAGGCGGCGGACGACACGTGGCGGCGTGCGCGAAGGAACCTTGGTTTGATGTTACGGGAGGAGATGCTCAAAGAGAACATCGACGGCGAAGCGCTCATTTGGGCACACAATCGAATCGTCTCGCGCCAAGAGCAACGCAAGATTCTGATGGTAATTTCGGATGGATTACCTGTTGACAACTCGACCTTACTTCAAAACCCAAGCAACTACCTTACGGAACACCTGAAGTTCGCCATCGAGACGATCGAACAGCAGTCAGAGGTGCAATTAGTGGCAATTGGCATTGGCCACAATGTCGAGGAACACTACTCAAGAGCAGTGACCATCAACGACGCAGAGCAATTGGGAGGTGCAATGGCCGACCAGTTAGCGGATTTGTTTGACGAGGACGGTTGAAACGACGAGTTGCCTCTTTTATCTACCGTTATCCAACGACTTCGTAACGCGTCATCGTAGGCGGACCAGCCATCAGACCAGCGAATTTGGCGCCCGCATCTCTGAAGTGCTGACTCTGCATATGTGTTTGAAGGGCTGCATCGTCATCGTATATCTCTAGGGCGGAGTAGCCATCATCGTCCTTCACGAGTTAGTCAAGGTTGTTCGCGTCCTCGTTATTTTGAACCTACTCAACTAAACTAGTCATTATTTTTTTTAATTCTGTTGTTTAACATTCTGAGACGTAGTACATCGCGAATATCGTGATCATGGTCACCAATACAGGTGTTCGAGACGAGAACGTAAAACAGCGCCGCCTTTAGCGCATTCTTCTGAACTTCGCTCGTATAGGCGAATTGCGTTCAGATCATCCTTTTTAATAAGTTACGACTTGATGTGATTAAACAGGACTAACTTGACCGTATTCTCTCGTCAGACGATATCGCGTTGACATGACTTTGATCAACTTGTTGCATGATACAAAGTGAATTTCGTTAAACGCTAAGTTGCTAAAATTAGCGTAACGCAAGTTCTTTATTACGAATTTGGGCTAGTTCAATGGCTAGAGTTAGTCGGGATTTAAAGCAATATGA
Organism: Gammaproteobacteria bacterium; assembly: GCA_026707905.1. GTDB lineage: Bacteria > Pseudomonadota > Gammaproteobacteria > Pseudomonadales > Azotimanducaceae > Bin55. The sequence goes on from JAPOVY010000012.1 coordinate 76,726, forward strand.
CGATTAGCATACAACGCTTAACTCTATTCGCGATATTCGACACAATGGAAAGAGATTTACGTGAAGTATTGATAACTGAGCTAATGCCGTATCATAATCTCGATGATATTTTGAGCCAAAGTGAGCTGCAAAAGGTACAAGAACGGAGTAAGAAATCTGAAGTCGATGGGGATGTGATAGATGGTTCGGAGTATAACTTAACGCATTATCTCGATTTTCTAGATACGATTCAGATAATTAACAGAAATAAAGCAGAATTGGCGAACACCCCTGCCGCTTATTTTACTAGCGTAACTTCGGAGCTAGAGAAATGCGCACCAATCCGCAACGCCGTAATGCATGGAAGACCTCTGGAGATTGATTACTTTGCTACCGTATGCAATATAGCTGATGAACTTACTGAGCAAGCATCGTCGAGTTGGAAGAACCTTTCACGTACATTATCAGAAATTGAAAACGATTCAAGTTATGTATTTGGTCTGAGTTTTACTATAAGAGATGACACCGCTTCGAGCATTTATAGTAATTTGCCAATTCCTGATTTCGACGATACAGGTTTTGTGGGAAGAGAAAGTACTATAGCTAGGATCAATGAAGCAATAGAAGGGACTTTTCCGGTAATTTCTCTAATTGGTCCTGGTGGAGTTGGAAAAACCGCTCTAGCATTAAAAGTAGCTCACTTACTCCTAGAAAGAAATAGCTCAAAATTTGACGCTATAGTTTGGGTGTCTGCTAAAGCAAATACGTTAACGGCGAAGGAAGTAATTCGCATAGAAAACGCTATTGAAGATTCGATAGGTGTATTTTCCATGGTCGCGGAAGAATTCGAAGCAGAATCAAAGAAAGATCCCGAAGACAGAGTGGTGGACCTTCTATCGTCTTTCAGAACACTACTCATTATTGATAACTTAGAGAGTGTACTCGATGAACGATTGCGCCGTTTCATTCAAAAAACACCCGTCGGAAGCAAAATTCTATTGACTTCGAGAATCGCCATTGGCTCAGGTGATCTCTCAATTCAGATCGAACCTCTCACGCTGTCTGAAAGCAGAGTGTATTTAAGGAAATTGGTACAATCATATTCGGTTTCACTGTTAGAGTCAATTCGGGAAAACACGGCCGATCAATATATAAAGCGATTACATTTTAATCCGCTATTTCTAAAATGGTTTGTAACAGCCGTAAAGTCAGGTTTGATGCCGGAGAAGGTACTTTCCAATCAAGCAGATATTTTACGATTCTGTCTTGAAAATGTAGTCGAAAACCTTGATGATTTTGCGAAACAGATTTGTTCAGTATATTTAGTTATAGAAGGTCCCCACAGTTTAGCAATGCTCGCTAGATTAACAGAATTGTTACCTGATCAATTGGAGATGTCTATATCGAAGCTGATTACCTGCAATATTTTGACGATGGTATCGATCAATAATTTAGGAGATACTGCATATCAAATG
>JAPOVY010000104.1:0-71584 GCA_026707905.1 Gammaproteobacteria bacterium
CGTCGTGTCAATGGCTATCGCAATTGCACTTGCCGCAATCGGGGGAGACCTCTTCGAGAGCGTACTAAAGCGCATCAGTGACGCAAAGGAATCAGGGAACATCCTCCCTGGACATGGTGGGTTACTGGACCGTGTTGATTCGCTGGTAATTGCGGTGCCGCTAGTCCTATCGATTTCAATTCTGCTTGATTACACAACGCAATGACTTATCTAATCGCGTTCGTCGTGGCCATTCTCATTCTCGTGTTCTTCCACGAACTCGGGCATTTTCTCGTTGCTAGGTGGGCGGGTGTTCGCGTTCTGACGTTCTCAATCGGCTTTGGACCAAAGCTATGGTCATTCAAGGATCGACGCGGCACTGAATATCAACTCGCAGCGATACCCATCGGCGGCTATGTTCGGATGCTCGGGGAGGACGAGTTTTCCGAGCAACCTCAGCCGGATGAGGTTACGGAAGCGTTTTCGAACGCGAAACCGAGTCGCAAAGTTGCAATCGCCGCTGCGGGACCTTTCGCAAGTTTGCTTTTGGGTCTTGTCATCATTTACGTGGTTCTGATCACCGGAACGCACGAGTTAGAGCCTTACGTTGGCGAGGTCACACCGGGTTCACCAGCAATGCTTGCCGGGATTGGAAACGGTGAAGAAATCCTACGTGTAGATGGGCGTGAAGTGAACTCCTGGCAGGATGTCAGTCTTGCGCTTGCAGAACGGCTTGGCGATACGGGAACGATACAGGTTCAAACGGACCGTGGCGAATACAACGTACGAATCGATGCATGGTTATCTGAGGAAGTTGATCCTGACGTCGTGACAGAAATCGGGCTTGAACCTCAACTTCGTGCACATGTTAGTTTTGTAGCAGACGATTCTGCGGCTTTGCAAGCAGGGCTTCGCGTGGGGGACTACATTTCGCGCATCGACAATCGTTCAGTTGATTCTTGGCAGGACGTTGTCGACGTCATTCGCAGTAGTGCGGAACGCCAGCTATTGCTCACAGTTGAACGTGACGGCGAAGTCGTTTCTCTGGTGTTGGTTCCGAGAACAGTTATCGCGGACGATGGTAGCTCTATCGGACAAGCGGGTATCAGGCCACAAGTCGGACGAGTCGTACGCTATGGACCTATCGCAGCGATACCTTTGGCGTTCGAAAAGACGCTTGACTACGTCGCCCTTACCGCGGAGTCGATCTACAAAATGATCGTTGGTGACGTCCATGCGGGGAATCTTGGCGGTCCCGTAAGAATTGCTGAATTTGCGGGTGATTTGGCGGAGCTAGGCGTAACGCCGTACTTGATGCTGCTTGCGTTGCTCACCATCGCGCTCGGATTGATCAACTTACTCCCAATACCTATGTTAGATGGCGGTCACGTGTTATTCGGTCTCGTTGAATGGTTAACCAACAAGCCGATTCCCTTAAGAGTTCAGGCGATAGGCATGCGAATTGGTCTATTCGTCGTTGGTTCAATCATGATTTTCGCGCTCTACAACGATATTGCGCGCTTGGTGGCATCTTAGAGTTTGGCGCGCACCGACGGACATCTACCCGGTGTGTGAACTCCTGGCGAAACTAGGGTCTCGTCAATACAAATCAGTCCGCTTTGGGTTGTTTTTGGCGGAACTGAGTAACGAATCACAGGTCTATAATCGAACGAAACGCGTATTTGGGTCCTTCCCGCGTGACTCGGATAGTGGTTTGCATCCGTTAAAGGCATCAATATGCATCGACTAAAGATCTCGATCGGACTTGCGTTATGTTTTGCTTGTTCATTCGCGTTATCGAACTATAGCTTCGAGATATCCGATATCCGCGTCCAGGGTTTACTGCGAGTCACTCCCGGCACTGTGTTCAACGCTATGAGCATCGATATTGGCGATGTTGCGACTCCGCAGACCGTTCGTGAGACGATTCGCGAGCTTTTTAAGACCGGATATTTCAACGAGGTCGTAATAAATCGAGACGGCGATATCTTGTTAGTGGAGGTCGATGAACGGCCTTCGATCGTCGAAATTGAAATTAGCGGTAACAAGGCAGTTCCAACAGAAGCTCTACTGGAAGGGCTCGCCGCGGAAGGATTGAAGGAAGGCGAGATTTTCAAGCAAGCGACGCTCGATCGAGTTCGAATCGAATTGATACGTCAGTATGTTGCGCAAGGGCAATACACGGCTAGTATCGAAACAGATATCGACGTATTGGCTCGAAATCGCGTCAGGATTGAAATTGAAGTAGAAGAAGGCAAGCGCGCAACAATCGTACAGATCGCGTTCGTGGGTAATGAGAAGTTTGACACCAGAACATTACTCGACCAAATGGAGTTAAAACAACCGACATTGTTCGGATTTATAAGTGGTGAAAACCGATATTCACGTGAAAAGCTACAAGGTGATTTAGAGTCAATCGAGGCGTTCTATACGGATAGAGGATATATTGAATTCAAGATCAATTCGACGCAAGTAAGCATGACGCCGGATCGAAAGCAAGTCTACGTAACGATTAATGTGAGTGAAGGCGAAAAACACCTTATCGGCGAAGTGGAATTGGTAGGCGATCTTGATGACGTCGACCCCGAACAGATTGAAAAACTCATCGTAGTTTCGGAAGGGCAGCTTTACTCTAGTGCCCTTTTAACCGCTACCGAGGAGCTGATTACACGTCAATTAGGTCGCTATGGGTATACCTTTGCGACTGCGACCGCAGTACCAGAAATCAATGAAGATGGAACTGTCAATGTTCGATTCATGGTAAATACTGGCAAACGCGCGTATGTACGGCGATTGAGCTTCGCGGGTAACACGACGACGAGAGATACGGTTTTACGGCGTGAAATGCGGCAACTGGAAGGGGCGTGGGCGTCGACGGACCTAATTGACCTGTCCAAAGTACGACTTGAACGAATGGGTTTCTTCTCGGATGTAACCGTTGAAACGCCAGAGGTAGCCGGTGAAGACGGGCTTATTGACGTTGATATCCAGGTAGAGGAGCAGTCGACGGGTTCGATCACGGGATCGCTTGGTTATCAAAAGCTATCGGGGATGATCCTCGGCGCGTCGATCCAAAAGGCAAACATCGCTGGAACGGGAAAGAATATTGGTCTGTCGTTGGACTGGAGCGACTATCGCAAATCCTTCTCATATACGTACATTAATCCATATTTCACCGAAGATGGTGTTAGTCGAGGTCTAAGTGTTTTCGTACGGGATACTGACTACAGTACTTTGAACCTTAATGCATTCTCAACATCTGCCGTTGGTGCAGGTGCTCGTTTTGGATTTCCAATAGGTGAGACAAAACGCCTTCAGTTCGCGGGTCGCGTCGAATATACGGATGTTGAACAAAGCGGGACGGAAGCGGAGGAGATAAGGGAGTTCATCACGTCAAGCGGTCAGAAGTTTCTGAACTACAAGGTCGAAGGACTTTGGTCCCGCGACACGCGCAATCGCGCGATTTTTGCGACGCGGGGATCGAGACAGACCACGGCATTAGAGATATCGGTACCGGGAAGTGATTTAGAGTTTTATAGGGCTACGATCCAGCTTGAGCAGTATTTTCCCGTACCAGGTCTCAATCCTAATTTCGCTGTTCACCTAAACGCTGATCTAGGCTACGGAGGTTCGTACGGCGATACCGAAATTTACCCGTTTTATGAACATTTTTACGGTGGCGGTTTTGGATCCGTTCGAACATATAAACGCGCATCACTCGGGCCACGAAGCACCGCACTTCGAAACTTCAATTCGAATGTACCAGGTCGCCCGTTTGGTGGAAACATCATGGCCGAGCTTTCGGCGGAATTCGTGTTTCCATTGCCGTTTATGAAGGACAGAGGGCAAGTACGGTCGCTTTACTTCATTGATGCTGGGAACATTTTCAGTGATCATTGTTCCGATACGAGTTTGAACTGTTTCTCACCGAGTTTCAAAGAACTACGAGGTTCCACCGGAATCGCAGTTTCTTGGTTAACGCGTATGGGGCCGATGTCATTCTCGCTCGGCTACCCGTTCAACGATACCGATTTGGATGAGACGGAAGTCTTTAGTTTTGAGCTGGGTCAGACGTTCTAACGCGGTATTTGAAAGACGATTACTCGGAAAAATACAAGTCGAAGATATACGACCACTAATATAATCGTTCGCCCCGCGTAGCGTGCTTCTGCCATGGTCTGCGCCCACGTATCCCTGAGGCATTCATGATTTCTAGACTATTGAAGCTGCTTTGTGTCGTTCTTGCGCTCAATGTGGCGATGGCGGCGACTGCGCAGTTACGCGTTGCAGTTGTGAACTCGTCTGAAGCTGCTATGGCGACGGAAGAAGCGAAGGCAACGCTCGCACAGATCGAAGAAGAATTCGCACCGGAAAGTGATCGCCTAAAGCAATTACAGCAAGATCTGATCGGTTTACGAGACAAACTCATTAACGACAGTGCAGTGACCTCAGAGGAAGAACGTCGCCAGATGCAGAAGCAAATGGAGGATATGCAGTTCGACTTAGAGGTGGGTGCACAAAAACTACAACGTGAGCTGACTGAACGCCGCGATGAGTTGCTCAACGCCCTTAACCCCAAATTTCAGAAAGCGCTTCGGGACTTAGTCGAATTGGAGAATTTCGACATCGTCTATCAACTCAACCCGAGTGTATTGCTCTACGTTAATCCGCGCCACAACATTACGCGCAAAGTCACGGAGGCAATGAACAACATCACCGAGTAAGTGATGTAATTCAATTGCGACTAGTCGCATCATGTTGTCGCTTGCCGAGATCGCGCAACGCACTCAAGGGCGCGTGATTGGCGACGAACTGATCTATATCTCAGGGGTGGGATCGCTCGCAAATGCCCGAAAAGGTGACCTGACCTACCTTTCAAATCAGAGATATAGGTCGCAATTGCAGAACACCCGCGCGACCGCAGTATTGCTTTCCGAACAAAATGTTGCGAATTGCCCTATCCCGGCGATTGTTGTCGGTAATCCACAGCTCGCATTTGCGACGATCGCGCGCGAGTTCGACAAACGAGAGCACGTCGCTCTAGGAATTGATTCGACCGCACGGATTGACTCGACGGCGCGATTGGGTGAGGATGTGCGGATCGGACCAAACGTAATCGTAGGTTCACATTGCGAGATAGGCGCTCACGTTGAACTATGCGCGAACGTCTCGATCGGCGCTCACGCTAAGATCGGTCCGAACACGAGTATCCGTGAAAACGTGGTGGTTTACCATGATGTCCAAATTGGCTCACACTGTACGATCCATGCGAATACCTCGATCGGTGCAGACGGATTTGGCATTGCGGCAGATGACAAAGGTCAACTTCAAGAAATTCCGCAGGTAGGTCGAGTTCGGATCGGTGACGACGTGCTACTCGGTGCTAGCGTAACGATTGATAGGGGTACGATTGATGACACGGTTGTGCATGACAACGTGAAGATTGATGATCAGGTTCACATTGCCCACAACTGTGTCGTGGGCGCACATTCGATCTTGTGTGGACGCGCGTCTTTGGCAGGGAGTGTCACATTGGGCGAATACTGCGTACTCGCCGGTGGGGTTGGTATTGCGGGTGAAGGACCCGTCTCGATTGCCAGTGGCGTTGAAATCGGTGCTATGACATTCGTTTCTCGCGACATCGCCGAACCGGGTCGTTACTCCGGCGCAACATTGCACACCGATAATCGAACGTGGCGTCGTAATGTACTAAGGTTGAATGAACTCGATTCAATGGCAAAACGGTTACGACACGTCGAAAATTTGTTACAGAATCGTGAACGCAACGACGCTGGCCCTTCAAGTGCGGGATGAACGAATCCATGTCTGATCAAGATAACGACTTTGTGATTACGGACTACCTGCCGCATCGATATCCGTTTCTGTTGGTTGATCGTGTGTTGGAAGTCGAGCTGGGCAAGCGAATCGTTTGCGTCAAGAACGTCTCAGCCAACGAACCATTCTTCCCAGGACACTTCCCTGATAGACCGATCATGCCTGGTGTACTCATCGTAGAAGCGCTTGCACAAGCGAGCGGCATACTGGCACTTCGTTCTCGTAATCTCTCGGTTGAAAAACATGGGAGCGTGTTTGTACTGGCAGGAATGGACAAAACCCGGTTCAAGAAACCCGTAGAACCCGGTGATCGCCTGATTCTAGATGCGAACGTGATTAGCGAGCGTCGTGACATTATGAAGTTCAGTTGCAAAGCGCTTGTCGACGAAAACGTTGTTTGCTCGACGGAGCTCCTGATCGCCAGCGGCTGAGCGAGCATCGACTCGAGCCAAACTTTGTCCGCTAAACCCCTAAAAATAGGGATTGTCGCCGGTGAAGCATCCGGTGACTTGCTCGGATCTTCTTTGATGACCGCGATCTCTGAACGCACGTCCGATGTGGAGTTCGTGGGCGTCGGTGGCGACACCATGCTTGCTTCCGGACTCACGAGCCTGGCGGACATGAACCACTTCGCCGTTAATGGCTTTGTCGATCCTTTGTTACGTGTTGGTAGTCTCTATCGTCTACTGCGCTTTTTAGTTCGCGAGTTGTCGACCACGGATGTAGTGGTTGGGGTTGACTTCAACGTATTCAACCTTCTTCTCGAGCGCCGGATTCGCATGCGCGGCGTACCAACTGCACATTACGTTAGTCCATCGGTATACGCATGGCGACGTGGACGTGTGAAACGCATCGGAAACGCTGTCGATGTCATTATGACTTTGTTTCCGTTTGAAACGAAGGTGTACGACGAGCGCAACATCAAGGCTGTCTTCGTAGGTCATCCAACGGCAGACCGTTTCAACCCTGATGAAGACAAATCTAGCTTAATGTCGAGAACACGAACTGCGAATGGTTGGTCAGAGGAATCGTTGATTCTCTGTCTGATGCCGGGTAGTCGCGGGTCGGAGATCGGGTTCCACTTCGAACTGTTCTTAGAGGCTGCACGTACTCTTCAAGAGCAAGTCCGGCATCCGAGATTTGAAGTGATCGTGGCTGCCCGACATCCTGAAGTTCACTTGAGCTGGCGAAACATGTGTGCTAGTTTCCCATCGTTAAACGTTGAGATTTCGAGCGTCGATGCAACCGAGGTCCTGGCTGCGAGCGACGTCGCATTGGTGAAATCAGGTACGAGTACGTTAGAAGCAATGCTTATGAAGACTCCGATGGTTGTTGCTTATCGAATGGGCTCACTAACCGTAAAAATCGTCCGTTCGATGATGTATATCGATCATATTGCGCTTCCCAATATACTTGCTAACAAGACGCTCGTTCCGGAGTTCGTTCAGAACGACGCGACACCACAAAACTTAGCTACAGCGCTCTTTGAGCAGTTGAACCGAGACGATATCACGCTGTCGGACGAATTTACTTCACTTCACCGTTCGTTGAAGCAGAATGCAGCAAGTCGTGCTGCAGAAACCGTACTTTCACTTGTCGAATCGAGATAGTCCGAATTTTCAGATAGTGATCGGTATCGATGAAGCCGGGCGAGGTCCATTGGCTGGACCCGTTGTTGCTGGTGCTGTTGCACTTGATCCACAAGTGCCGATTGAAGGACTCGCGGATAGTAAGCGGCTAACGTCCACGAAGCGCGAAAGGTTATTCGAGGAAATCAAATCTAATGCGTTCGCGTTTGGTATTGGATTAGCAGATTCTGAGGAGATTGATGCGCACAATATCTTGAAGGCAAGTTTGCTTGCGATGCGGCGCGCGTATTCTGACACCACACTCGTCGCGGATGAAGTCTGGGTGGATGGCGACAAGGATCCAGGTATTTCAGAACCCACATTTACTCTTGTTGGTGGGGATGCCAAAATGGCGTCAATAAGTGCAGCATCCATTTTGGCAAAGGTCACCCGTGATCGTATGATGGTAGCGTATGCTGATACCTATCCTCAGTACGGCTTCGAGCGTCACAAGGGATACCCAACTGCATTGCATCTAGCGCGACTTCGTGAACATGGTCCCTGTCCCATTCATCGCACGAGTTTTGGACCCGTACGCGACGTAAGTCACAGTCTTTTCGAATCACTCACATGAGCGAATTTGTTCACCTAGCCGTACATAGTGAATACTCGGTCGTCGATAGCGTCGTATTCCTAGACAAGCTGGTTCCTCAAGTTAAGGACTTGGGCATGTCGAGCATCGCCTTGACGGACCGAGGCAATTTAACAGCGATGCTCAAGTTTCAAAACGAGTGTTTTAAACATGGCGTCAAACCGATTTTCGGTTGTGAGCTCGCGCTGCTTGGCGCGCACGGTAAGACGAAGCTTGTGGTACTGGCCACTGATCAGATCGGCTATCACAACTTAATGCGGCTGGTTACCAATGCATCTAGGAATAGCCGAAGTCAGCGTTGTGCCGACTACGAAATGTTGGCGGAATTCAACGAAGGTCTGATACTCCTATCCGGCGGCGTACGTGGGGATCTAGGTCAGAGGCTACTCGCAGGTGAATACGAAAGTACCAAGAACCTACTTGACTGGTACGAAAAACACTTTAGTGAGCGGTTTTATGCAGAGATTTCTAGAACCGGCAGATTCGACGAGAACGACTATATCGATGCGATCGTCCCACTTGCCGCTGCGAAGAACGTACCCCTAGTAGCTACAAATGACGTCATATGTGTTTCTGAGCGTGATTTCTCGCTCCACGATGCAAAGTTATGCATACAACGTAGCGAACATATGGGGGAATCCTATTCCTGGAAAGGTGAATACAGTCCATTTCAGCACTTGCGTTCCAGCGACGAGATGGTTGAGCAGTTTCGAGATTTACCCGACGCTATCGAAAACACGGTTGAGATATCAAAGCGGTGTAATGTAAAGGTCGAAACAGGTACTTACTTTCAACGGCCGTATCCAAAGCCGACGGAAGACGAAAACAACGCTATTCTCCGGACGACAGTCGAGGAAGCACTTGAAGAATTTCTAACGAACGAACACTCCGAAATCGACGCGTCGGATTTCGAAACCTACCGCGAGCGAGCCGCATACGAACTCGATGTGATCATTGAAATGGGATTCGCCGGTTACTTCATGATCGTTCGCGACATCGTCCTATGGGCAAAAGAACACGACATCCCTGTTGGACCGGGTCGTGGCTCTGGCGCGGCGTCGCTTGTTGCGATGTTACTAGGCATCACCGGGTTGAACCCGATCAAACACAATCTCTTCTTCGAGCGGTTGCTGAACCGTGACCGTCGGTCCATGCCGGATCTCGACATCGACTTTTGTGCGCACCGCCGTGATGAGGTGATGTGGCATGTGGTTGAACAGTTCGGTCGTGAGTGTGTGGGATTGATCGCCACCCAAGGTACGCTCGCTGCGAAAGGTATCGTTCACGGCATGGGTCGCGCGCTGGCATACTCTCATAGCGACGTATCACGCATCACACAGCTGATTCCGACGAAACCGGGCACTAAATTAAAGGAGGCGTGCGCAGAAGACGCACGAATTGAGGAAACCGCAGCGGCTTACGGCTGCACGGAATTACTAGAGGAAAGCAAGAAACTCGAGGGCATTATTGCGACTTCAGGCGTCCATCCTGCAGGGGTCGTGATCGGCCCTGATCGACTTGAGGAATACGTACCTTGTGAGCTAGACAAAGACACCAATTTGCTAGTGACGCAGCTTGATAAGGACGATGTTGAAAAGGCGGGTATGGTGAAGTTCGATCTGTTGAGTTTGAAGAACTTAACAGTCATCGACAAAACCATCCGATCAATCAATGCGAGGAGTCAAAATGGGTCGCCGCCCCTCGATATCGCAGATATACCACTAGACGACCGCAAGACGTTTCGACTGATCGCAGCCGCAGACACGGAAGGCGTGTTTCAGTTGGAATCACCTGGGATGAAACGGTTGATTCGCCAATTGAGGCCAGATAAGTTTGACGATATAGTCGCACTTGTCGCTTTGTACCGACCAGGACCGCTGAACGCCGGCGTCGACAAGAGCTACGCTTTACGAAAGCGTGGGCAGGAGCAAATTAGCTACGACCATCCGTTTCTCGAGGACGTATTGAAGAACACCTTCGGTCTCATGATTTATCAAGAGGATGTCATGAGTGTTTCGAGAGCACTCGCTGGATTTTCTGGCGGTGAAGCCGACATACTGCGGGAGGCGATGGGGAAGAAGATTCGTGACAAACTCGTCGAACTGAAGGACCGATTCGCAGATGGCTGTCGTGAAAAAGGGGTCGAACCGCTCGTAGCCGATGCAATCTACGAGAAGATGCTTGGTTTTTCTGAATACGCGTTTCCAAAAGCTCACTCAACCGCGTATGCAGTTGTGACCTATCAGACGGCCTATTTGAAAGCGAACTATCCGAACGAATACATGGCCGCGGTAGTTTCGGTCGAGCGCGGCGATCCGAACCGTGTTCGACGCCTCTTGGCTGAGGCGGACCGGATGGGACTAGCGTTAGAGTCACCTGATGTGAATCGACCGACATTCGATTGTGTCCCAACGATGGACGGACTGCGAGTTGGTATGCCTTGTCTGAAAGGAGTTGGTGAAGGTGACGTTCGCGTTATGGCGCAAGCCCGTGAGGCGGGGGAATTCACTAGTCTCTTCGACTTTTGCACGCGAATAGACGTGAGCAAGATGCATCGCAATACGGTAGAGAGGTTGATAAGGTCAGGTGCATTCGATTCGATCGAACCGTTAGCCAACGAGCGGGAAGTCGTTAGAGCTGTGCTTCTCGACAAACTCGATCTCGCTTATCAGGCGGGTACGGACGGCGCACAATCAAGCCGAAGCTTGTTTGGTGGTCCACAGGAGCAAGAGGTTTTCGTGAACTATAAGGTTCCTGAGCCATTGTCGAAAAAGGAACTCTATGACAGCGAGAGCGAGACGATTGGATTTGCGGTAAGTGACTCGTCTACGCGGTCCTATTTCCGCGAATTTGACACAATCTGCACGTGCTCCCTGGATGAAGCTCATGCGAGTGAAGGGAATGGTGAGATCGTGGTTGCAGGTAAGATCAAGCGTTCCGAAGTGCGTGAACATCCTACCCGCGGTGAGATTGCCACTTTGGAGTTAGAAGGGCAAAAAGGTGCGCTAAGTGTCATACTTTGGCCTGATCAGTATCGGAAGTTCTCGCGTTATGTGGTCGATGACGAGTTCGTTGTCGCGAGAGGACGAATGCGGTACGACAAATTTCGTGACGAGAATCAATTGTCGGTAAGTTCACTGTTCGATCCAGTCGGCGCAAGAAAGCACTACCAAGCGTATGTTGCATTGCGATTTGAAAACGATGAAGCGCGTGCATTGCTAACGCCAGAGAAATTACGGCAATTTGAAGGCGTTTTCAAAAATTCCGAACGAAAGGAAGGTCGTCCCGTTGAAATCGCAATCCAGAAAGACGGCGCGACATTGAAGGTCGGATTAGGTAAAGGTTTTCGGAAACTACCGGTTACGGATAGCGTACTGACAGAACTGCGCGATATTTTCGGACCAAGTGTCGTTTATGTTGGATTCCAAAAAGGCGCGACTTAGCGAACCTCCGTTTGAGCGGATTGTTCAGACGCTTACAGAGTTAGACCTCCCGCGGAAGAGTCGACTTTGGATTGCGTTTAGCGGCGGGATCGATTCAACCGTTCTTCTACACGCAGCTGCAAGAGCATTCGATCCAGATCAATTAGCCGTCCTCCACATCAACCACGGGTTGAGCAGCAATGCAGATTTGTGGGCAGAACACTGTGAAACAACGGCGGCACGATTGAAAATCATGTTCGTCGGTCGTCGAATCTGTGTGACGGGTCAAAATCTCGAATTTGAAGGACGCCGCGCAAGATTCAGAGTTTTCGACGAGGTAGTACGCGACGTCGACGTTGTTGCAACCGCACATCATCGCGATGATGAGGTGGAAAGCTTGATGTGGCAACTGAGTACAGGTCGGGCGCTTGTTGGTATCGCGAAGTGGCGGAAATTGGCGCATGGGCGCTTGTGGCGTCCATTGCTTAGCTACAAACGTGACGAACTGCTGCACACCGCACGTCAAAGTGGGTGGTCGTGGGTCGAGGACGAATCAAATTTCGACATATCGTTAACGCGAAATGCGCTTCGGCAAGGCGTTCTACCTCAATTGCGGGCAGCGTTTCCGAATTTTGATTCGCATCTACTACAGTTGAAAGCGCCACCGCTTGAGTGCTTACCGGCGGAACCGATTGATGCCAAATTGCTTCGAGAGAATCCGACGCGCGTACGCGCATGGCTACACGCTTTTGACATTACGCCCAAAACTGGTGCGGTGGAGGAGATCGCGCGTCAAACAACAGCACGGGATGATGCGCAGGTTCTCGTTCGTGTTTCCTCTAACAGCAGTGTTCGTCGGTTTAAGGATGCATTGTTCGTCGTGCCAGACGCGGAGTCAGTCCCGGCACGTTCGATGAAGGTCGGTGAACGCCACCTTTGTACGTTCGGCGAGTTAACGTGGGCTGAAGAACGTATGGGTTTAGCTCTAGATTCTCAGATTCATACCGTTACACGAAAAGGTGGTGAGGTGCTTCGCCTACATAACCGTTGTGTGAAGCTTTCGAAGTGGTTTTACGATCAACGGGTGCCTCCGTGGGAACGTGATGCCTGGCCATTGTTTTACGTGGAAAACGAGCTGGTTGCAGTGCCGGGTTTAGGGGTGGCGGCTTCTGCGAGCGAACTCGGTGGTTGGGTACCGAAATGGCAGCGGATATTCCGATATTCGCGATAGACGCTTAAGATCATCAATCAATGTCGAATTGACAGCGCTCCCTCTCGCTAAGAAACAGATTCAATGCATCGCCATTAGAATTACTCGACGAACGCTTCTTGTTAGCGTCTCACATAGCCTTAAGGACTGATGATCTGACACATTACGTGTTCGTAACCGGTGGTGTGGTTTCCGGTCTCGGAAAGGGGGTCACGACCGCATCGCTCGGTGCAATCCTTAAGGCGCGTGGTCTGAAAGTCGATGTCGTCAAGATGGATCCCTACATAAACGTGGATCCCGGCACGATGAGTCCAAACCAGCATGGCGAAGTCTTCGTCACTGCTGATGGGGCTGAAACGGATCTCGACTTGGGTCACTACGAACGATTCATCCAGAATAAGATGGGTCGAGCAAACAATTTCACGACCGGGTCAGTCTATGAGTCCGTGATTAAACGGGAACGTGCGGGTGACTACGGCGGGTTAACCGTGCAAGTTATCCCTCACATTACGGACGAGATCAAACGACGCATACGAGCGGTCGCAGAAGATAACGATGTCGTGATCGTCGAGACTGGTGGTACGGTTGGTGACATTGAGTCGCAACCTTTTCTCGAAGCCATTCGGCAAATGCGTCTTGAAGAAGGCGTTCGTAACACCTTGTTCATGCATTTGACACTGGTTCCACAACTCAGCGATGGTGAAGACAAGACCAAACCTACGCAACACTCGGTCAAGGAGCTTCGATCGATCGGTCTGCAACCAGACATCCTGATATGTCGATGCAAGGAAAAGGAATTAGACGCAAGTCCACGCAGCAAGATTGCGCTGTTTACAAATGTACCTGAAGAAGCTGTTATCTCATTGGCAAACGCTGATTCGATTTACCAGGTACCACTTGTACTACACCATCAGAGACTCGATGACATCGTGTTGGAACACTTTGGCATCGAAAGCGACGAAGCCGATCTGTCGCATTGGGTGGAGGTCGAACGAAAACGAAATGGCGCAAATGGTTCGACACGAATCGCATTAGTCGGTAAATATGTGGACTTTACCGACGCATATATGTCGTTAATCGAAGCGTTGATACATGCTGGGATCCATACGGGTGTGAAAATAGAGATCGCGACGGTTGATTCTGAGTTGCTAGAAGAGAACGGTGTAGCTGCGTTAGAGAATGTCCACGGCGTCCTCATCCCAGGAGGATTTGGCCCACGCGGCTTCGAAGGCAAAATAAAGGCCGCCGCATTTGCGCGTCGTATGCAGGTCCCATACCTCGGTATCTGTTATGGTCTGCATGCAGCTGTTGTTGAATTTGCGCGCAACGAAATCGGTTGGACCGACGCGAATAGCACGGAGTTAATTCGTGACACGAAGCATCCTGTCATTGCACTCGTGAATGAATGGCGCGACGATACCGGCGAAATCAAGCAATATCAGCCTGGCGATGATCTCGGGGGTACCATGCGTTTGGGCGAACAGGAGTGCACATTGTCATTGGACTCACGGGTCAGCTCGATCTATCGCTGTAATTCAATTCGCGAGCGACATCGCCATCGTTACGAGGTAAACGAAGCCTTCATCAGCGCATTCGAGGAGGCTGGCATGCGCTTCTCAGGCCGGAGTAAGAGTGAACACTTGGTTGAAATGCTTGAGTTGAAAAACGAACAGTGGTTTGTTGCGTGCCAGTTCCATCCCGAATTTACGTCTACACCGACGCAGGGACATCCGCTATTTAGCGAGTTCGTTCGAGCTTCCACTGCTTACGCAACGGCAAACGCATGAAACTCTGCGATTTCGAGATTGGCAGCAAGCGTCCGTTCTTTTTAATCGCTGGACCCTGTGTGATCGAGGATCAAGCGCTCGCAATTGATGTTGCATCTCATTTAAAAGAAGTCACCGACGCCCTTGACATTCCGTATATCTTCAAGAGTTCGTTTGACAAAGCAAACCGATCGTCGATCGGTAGCTATCGCGGGCAAGGTATCGATGTCGGCCTCTCCATTCTGCAAGCGGTTAAGGATGAAATTGGTGTGCCGGTACTAACCGATGTCCACGAATACACGCCGCTTGACGAGGTCGCAAGTGTGGTATCTGTTCTGCAGACGCCAGCGTTCTTATGTCGACAGACGGATTTCATCATCAATGTATGTGAGCAGGGACTCCCAGTTAATATCAAAAAGGGTCAGTTTTTAGCGCCAGGTGACATGACGCACGTGGTAGACAAAGCGAAGTCGACAGGTAATGACCAGGTTATGGTGTGCGAACGTGGCGCGAGCTTCGGGTACAACAATCTAGTATCGGATATGCGTTCTCTCGTCATACTCAGAGAGACGGGATGCCCTGTCGTGTTTGACGCGACCCATTCTGTGCAGCTGCCAGGTGGGCAAGGCGCAGTATCGGGCGGACAGCGATCGATGGTGCCTGTTCTGGCGCGCGCGGCAACGTCGGTTGGCGTCGATGGATTGTTTATGGAGACGCATCCTCGACCGGAAGAGGCGAAATCCGATGGACCGAATTCATGGCCACTACCGTTGATGCAGTCTCTCCTTGAACAACTCGCTCAAATAGACTCGCTTGTTAAGGAATTAGATTACCTAGAGGATCAGATCGATTGAGTCGGATCGTCGCGGTACACGGCCGGGAGATCCTTGACTCACGCGGCAATCCAACCGTCGAAGTTGACGTTCGTTTAAGTAACGGTTCAACGGGATCTGCGATGGTTCCATCCGGCGCATCTGTGGGTACGTTCGAATCCGTTGAACGCCGCGACGAAGATCCCTCGCGCTATCTAGGTAAAGGTGTACTTCAAGCGGTTGCCAACGTAAATGGCATCATCGCAGAGGGTTTACATGGAATCGATGCGGTTGACCAAACGAGCGTTGACGAGAGGCTGCTTGCTCTCGATGGCACGCCAAACAAACAAAACCTCGGCGCAAATGCCATCCTCGGCGTCTCACTCGCGACGCTTGAAGCGGCGGCTCGCACAAAAGGAGTTCCTCTTTATCAGCATGTGAATGACCTTTATGACGGCGTGCCGATGCGGATGCCGGTCCCAATGATGAACGTATTAAATGGGGGTGCGCACGCCGATAACGACGTCGTATTTCAGGAATTTATGGTCATCCCTGTCGGCGCTGATTCGTTTAGAGAAGCACTCCGTATTGGTATTGAAGTCTTTCATGTGCTGAAGCGCAATTTACAGAATGCGGAACCGAAACGTTCCACAGCCGTTGGCGACGAAGGCGGCTTCGCGCCGGATTTGGATTCAAATCAACACGCGCTTGAGTTTCTGAGTAATGCCATCCGCGATGCTGGTTACGAACCTGGAATTGACTGTTACGTCGGTTTGGACTGTGCTGCAACCGAGTTCTTCGATGAACGCGGATATGCTGCTGACGCGTATTCGTTGCCTCTAGAACCCGCTCAGATGATCGAATCGCTCGTGGACATTAAAGCTAATTACCCATTCGTAATGTCTATAGAGGATGGTTGTGCTGAAACAAGATTCGATGACTGGCAGCAATTGACGTTGCGACTTGGTGAGACGACTCAGCTAGTTGGCGATGATGTTTTCGTGACGAACAAAGCACGCGTTCTTGATGGCATCCAGCAAGGCATGGGAAATTCGGTTTTGGTGAAATTGAATCAAGTAGGTACAGTTACCGAGACATTGGATGTCATGCGCATTGCTCATGCCCATGGTTACACTACCGTGGTCTCGCATCGATCAGGTGAAACGGAAGACACCAAGATCGCCGATCTCGCTGTAGGTACTGGCGCGGGTCAGATTAAAACTGGTTCTGCGTCACGCTCGGAGCGGGTCGCTAAATACAACCGCTTATTACGTATCGAGGACCAACTCGAGAGCGTAACGTTTGAAGGAGCAGGCGAATTCGCTAAGTTCAAAAGGAATTGAACCTATGAAGCTCTTACTACCCGCATTGTTCTGCATGTTTATCGTGATGCAGTATATGTATTTATTTGGCGAATCCGGCTTTTTCGCGACAAGGTTACTTGTGGAGGACGTTAAAGCGCAGGTCGCATTCAACCAGCGTCTAGCGGATCGCAACGAATTGCTAAGGATGGAGATTCAACGGATCAAGCACGATAAATCGTTCATTGAATCTATCGCTCGGAACGACCTTGGCATGATCAGACCAAACGAAACTTTCTATCTTTATGTTGACGACTTATAGGTTGGATTCGACAGTAAACCCGATACAGGATGAGTCAGCGCCCGTAGCGGTCGACTTCACGTCGCGAGATCTACCTCATGCCAACAAGCACCCGCGATCCCCAGGGCGAATTCGATGCGAAATCGCGGACTTCAAAGTGTCGGAGGAGTTGTCATTCTCTCCGTCGGATGATGGTGAGCATCTCTTACTACACGTACGGAGATCAAATCTAACGACACCAGACGTTCGAGGGCGTCTCGCCAAGGAATTTCGAACAAAGTCGAAGAATGTCGGGTACGTCGGATTAAAAGATAAGCGAAGTATTGCGACGCAGTGGTTTAGCGTGCCGGTGGAAACCCCTGCAAGATCGATCGTTGTACCCGACATTGAGATTCTTCAACATCGTCGTCATCGCAAAAAGTTGCGAACGTCAGATGGTTGTCAAAACAAGTTTGAGATCCTTGTTCGAGATATCGTACCCGCATCTGTCAATTCTCAGACGATGGCGCTCGTGCCGAATTACTTCGGTCAACAACGCTTTGGTCGCGACGGCCGCAATGTAACGGACGCGATGAAGTGGATCCGCAAAGGGAAACCACGTATTTCTCCGTTCCTTAAGTCCATCTATATCTCATCACTACGTAGTTATGTTTTCAATCTTGTGTTGGCAGAACGCGTTCAACGCGGCGATTGGCGCAGTTTGATCGAAGGAGACGCGGCAGTAGATGGTGTCCCGACGGGACCTCTATGGGGACGTGGTCGGAGTTCGGTAAACGGGCTTGCAAAAGAGATCGAAGAATCGACCGTTCGAAGCGTAGCGCCCGTTACTAAAGCACTGGAATGGGTCGGGTTGAACCAGGAGCGTCGTTCACTAGCCGTTGCGCCGATCGATCTGAAATGCGAGGTTGTGAAGGACACGGCACTCGTGCGGTTTGCGCTCCCGACCGGGAGTTACGCAACGAGCGTACTCCACGAATGCTTCGATTTGCTGGATTGACGGATACGAGATGTTCGGCAGCGGGATGACGTCGGCGTTGGCGCGTGGGCGCTTGGTAGATAAGTTAGCCGCGCAGGATCTCGCAACTCCCGAGGTGCTCGAGATCATGCGAGAAGTTCCTCGACATGTCTTCGTTGACGAAGCGATTGCGCATCGAGCATACGACGACACCGTCTTGCCGATCGGGTTTCAGCAAACCATCTCGCAACCTACGATCGTTGCAATGATGACGAATGCAGCAGCTGGCGTTGCCGATCGATCACGAGCGCTAGAAATTGGCACGGGATGTGGCTATCAAACTACCGTCTTGTCGCGATTGTTTGACGAGGTATACACAGTTGAGCGAATCGAACCCTTGCAGTTGCGAGCACGTCGTACATTAGCGAATCTCGAAATTACCAACGTCACTTTCAAATTTGCGGATGGCTACGAAGGTTGGCCGGAAAACAGTCCATTCAACGCTGTAATCGGAACCGCGAGCGCGGCGGAAGTACCTTTGACCTTGTGTGATCAAGTTGCTTTACACGGTCGCTTGATCATGCCGGTGGCGAATCCTGCGTATGTGGGCCAATCCCTCGTGCAATGGGAACGCACAGAGACAGTGTTTCGGAAAAGAAACCTCTGTGGCGTACGGTTTGTCCCGATGTTGAGAGGCGTAGAAACCACGCCATGACCTGGTTTGGTTTGTGTTGGCGCGGTCTATTGATGGGCATCGTCGAAGTACTACCAGGAATTTCCGGTGGCACTATTGCATTACTCACACAAATCTACGACAGGCTCGTTAACTCGTTGAGTGAGATCGCAAAGTTCCGATCGATTGACGCGGAACTTGCGTCGTGGCTCACATCGTTTAGGTTCCTCGTTCAACTTGGGATATGGATGGCATTTGGTTTCGTCGCATCGCTGTTCACGATCCTTGAGCTCGTAAATCGAACACCTCAGTTATTTTGGGGTGCCATCCTAGGGATCGTCGTCGGCGCGGTCTTTCAGCTAACCCTGGCTGTCAACAACCGGGACCTTATTCGCTTCTTACCCCTAGGATTACTCATTGGCGTTCCGATTGTCGCGCTCCCGGCCACTTCAATTGAACCGCCATTGTGGATATTTGCGGTGGGTGGGATCGGTGCATTTAGTGCATGGATTCTGCCAGGGATTTCTGGTTCGATGATGTTGTTGTTAATGGGCATTTGGGTACCGACGCTTGAAGCGGTGCGTCACTTCGAAGTGACCAAGCTTGCTCTCTTCGCAGGTGGTATGGCAATCGCGTTTGTAGTCGTACCGAGAATCCTGGCGAGAGGCATTCGTCGATATCGCCAACAGATGCTGGCATTCTTTGTTGGGCTAGTTGCGAGTACGTCGTATCGCGCATGGCCTTGGCGCACAAGTGACGGCTTCCCCGAGCTACCTGTCGTGGGTAACGATGCACAACTGTTTGGCGTTATCGCATGCATGGTCGCTGGGTGTGCCAGTGTGCTAATTCTGATGCGATTGGTAGAACGCGATGTTGCGTAGTCGAATTTGGTTTCTATTCTTGTTTCCAGCGATCGCTGGATGTGTCGCCAACGAACCTGCACCAGTAATCGACAAGTCCCGACAGAGCGACTATGCATACGTTGAGAACGAATCTGCATGTCAAGCGAAGACGGTAGGGGAGTTTTGTCACGTCGTTGAGCGAGGCGACACGCTCTATGCGATTTCGCGACGCTATGGCTTAAAAGTAATAGAAATCGCTTCGCGAAATACGATCAAGGCGCCCTACATCATTCGTCCGGGAGACTTGCTCGTTGTGCGACAGGGCGGTGAATCGATAAGCGCAGCGGAACCCGTAGCTACGTCACGTGAAACTCGATCGGTTGAAGCGCCAACTACGTCGGCGCCACGTGATACCCCGAGGGCAACCGCCCGAAGGTCGAGTTCGAATTCGTCACCTGTTGATACGGTTGAAGCGTCCGCGCCCACGCAACCGACAACATCACCGAGTTCACCTTCCTCAAGATCAAGTGCAAATGTCGTACCGGCATCACCTGTGAAAATGACGTTGCGAACTACTCGTACAAAATCGGGTTGGCAGTGGCCGGTTCCCTATGAACCGGTAGCCAATGATGGTGGGAAAGGCTTGGAGTATCTATTAGGCGATGACACAGAAATTGTGGCCGCGACCGGCGGAAAGGTGATTTACGCGGGTGCGGGACTAAATAAGTTTCGCCATTTGATTATTGTGGATTCCGCGACGTCTCATTTGGTCGCTTACGAGTTCAATACATCGCACGACGTCACCGAAGGTCAGAACATCAATCGGGGCGATACGCTAACGCGAATAACCCGCCAAAGCGAAGAAGGCTCATTGGATCTCGAACGATATCGACAGTTTCGGTTCGAGATTTGGGCAAACGGCAAACCACTGAATCCAGATAGTGTGATAGCAGTCGTCACGCGTAATTAGTTCAGGTCGATTTTGAGAACCTTGGTCTGCCAATCCCATCGCGTTCAAGATAAACGCGTATTCCTCAGCTACCTCACGCAACGCTTCGTAACGACCAGATTTGCCGCCATGTCCGGCGCCCATCTCAGTTTTCAGAACGAGCGGGTTCTCGTCGGTTTTTAAGTAACGGATCTTTGCAACCCATTTTGCGGGTTCCCAATAAGTAACGCGTGGATCGTTTAGCCCAGCTGTGACGAACAAAGGCGGATACGCGGCCACTTCGAGCTGGTCGTAGGGTGAATAGGAGCGTATGTACTCGAGATCTTTCTTACTCTCGATGGGATTACCCCATTCTGGCCATTCAATTGGCGTTAATGGAAGTGAATCGTCAAGCATCGTGTTAAGAATGTCGACGAAAGGTACATGTGCAGCAACTGCACCCCAAAGTTCGGGGGCTTGATTGATGGCAGCACCCATAAGGGAACCACCAGCACTACCGCCAGCGATCGCGATTTGACCTGTCGCGGTGTACTGCTCGTCGATTAAAAATCGAGCGACATCGATGAAGTCATTGAAGGTGTTCGTTCGATTTCGCAGTTTGCCGCTTTCGTACCAGTGATAGCCAAGCTCAGAACCGCCGCGAATATGAGCAATCGCATACACAAAACCGCGATCAACCATGGAAAGTATGGTCGTCCGGAAATACGGATCCATGGTTGCGCCGTAGGCACCATAGCCGTATAGATATAGCGGCGCTGTACCGTCACGAGGTGTGTCTTCTCGATAGAGAAGCGATATCGGAACTTGCACACCGTCGCGCGCAGTTGCGAACGCTCGCTCGGTGACATAGTGTTGTGGATCATGTCCGCTCGGAATCCGCTGCACCTTGCGGACGTGCAGGTTTCCGGTCTCGAATTCGTAGTCGTACGTCGTTTCTGGCGTGGTCAAGGACGAGTATTCGATTCGCAATACATTGGGATCGGATTCAGGGTTAGAACCGAACCACAAGCTATAGGTTGATTCGGAAAACGGAATCGATTTGCGTTGACCGTTGATATCAAGAATCTGAATGGTTTCAAGCCCGTTCTCGCGTGCGGCGATGACGATGTGAGATCCGAACGCACGGACGTCCGTAATGTAGCGAACATCGGATCCCTCAAGTAACGGTTGCCATTGGTCAATCGTCGGATCGTCTTCCGAGGCGACGACGAGACCGAAGTTCTTATGGTGATCGTTGGTGCGGATGACGAATTGATTTCTATGGTGATCGACTTCGTATTCGTGCTGTGCGCGGCGTGATGCGATGAGAGTTAGCTCCGAGTCCGGTGAATCAAGTGACAGAACTCTCACTTCACTGGTGACGTTCGATGCAGTACTCAAGATCAGAAAGTCTCGGGAGGTCGATCGATCTATGTCGACGAAGAACCCATCATCATGCTCTTCGTAAACCACAGCATCTTCACTTGTATCGGTACCTAACGTGTGTCTTAGTACTCGAAATGGTCGCCAGTTCTCGTTGTTGACGACATAGAACAGGTGTTTACCGTCGTTACTCCAGACTGATTCACCCGTGGTGTTCGGTATTTCGATCGGTGAGTGCTCGTTTAAGGCAATATCTAGAACACGAAGCGTGTACCGTTCATTCCCTGAGAAGTCCACACCGTAGGCGAGTAAACCATCAGTCGGGTCAATTGAAAACCCGCGACGTCGAAAGTAGTCGTTGCCATCAGCGAGCGCGTTTTCGTCAAGCACGATTTGTACGTCGGACGCAGGTGGTGGAAGATCCTTTCGCGAAGATTGATCATCGAGGGGCCAGCGGACGTGCTGTTGATACTGTTTCTCTGGCAGGTACCTGGTCTGATATACGTATTTACCATTTTTTACGGGCACCGATGATTCGTCTTCCACCTGTCGGCCCTTAATTTCTTGAAAGAGCTGTTCCGTTAAGTCCTGAAGCGGAGCCATATATCGTTCAAAATGTTTGTTCTCGGCAACTAGGTAGTCGAGTATGTCCTGATCGTCGACACGAGGATAGGTTGAGTCTTTTAGCCAAAAATAAGGATCCTTAATCTCGATGCCATGAAGGGTCCTAACGTGCTCGCGACGATCGGCGATAGGTGGCTGCGAGGATTCGTTAGTGTCTGTCATTTCAGCAAGCGCGGTGGAAAACATGAGTGAGACGATGAAGTGCATTAATCGCAAATTGGTCTTCCTACATCTCGTCGTTCAGATTGCGAATAGTTAAGTGCGTCGCGAGTCAGTACACGGAAATGACTGCTCGTCTATGTCGTATCGCAGGATTCTGCGAAAAAGCGAGAGGGACGTAGCGAACTCACACGAAGAAGCAATGAGTACGTCGGGGAGTCGCTTAGCGTTCGAGGTACTGCAGTTTATTCGGCACGTCGCGCCATTCCTCTTCATCAGGTAGCGCGTCTTTCTTTTCAGAGATA
The DNA here is from genome assembly GCA_026707905.1 of Gammaproteobacteria bacterium. Classification (GTDB taxonomy): domain Bacteria; phylum Pseudomonadota; class Gammaproteobacteria; order Pseudomonadales; family Azotimanducaceae; genus Bin55. Next base: position 22,716 of record JAPOVY010000104.1, read on the forward strand.
TTTGGCCAAATCTCCGCCAATTCTGCGTTGAGCTCAAGGAATCCTTCCTGATCCTCAGGCAATTCGTCCTCGGAAAAGATCGCGTCGACCGGACATTCGGGTTCGCATAGCGCACAGTCGATACATTCGTCGGGATGAATAACCAGCATGTTTGGACCTTCGTAAAAACAATCTACTGGACAAACTTCCACACAATCAGTGAGCTTGCACTTAATGCAGGAGTCGCCGATAACGAAAGTCATTGATTGTTTTGGCGCGTCACGCTATTCACAAAGGCGCGGAATTTTACAGTCGCTGCGTGCTAGATGAGGCGTAATAAGGGGAATCTTTCGCGCTAAGACGTGCTTCAAGTATGGCGTTTTGATCGCAAGTAACGAGCGATCGATTGTGTTTGAAGAGGAAGGTACAAAGCGGATCACCCACTCTCACGATTCGAGTTAGCGAAGTATGTGAGGTTTTAGATCGCCGAGTTTTATTCGCTTGAAATTCGAGGTCAGGTAATTTGGGTTTTCTTCCGCGAAGCTCTCGTGTGCCCAGCGTGCGGTATCCTCGTCCTCATAGAGACCTAGGTATACGATATAGCGGATCGAGTCGCCATCGGACAAACGTACGCCATGGAGCTGAATGCTCGAGTGGAATTCAATAAACAGGTGGGCCTGTGTTTCATCCGTGAAACTCGCGATCTGTGCGACAATCAGTTCGCTATCGAGGTCTGCAATATGCGCTGTTTCTCTTGGACGATATGCAAGTAACGCGTAAATCGGGGTAACCTTAGATACAGACCGTTGTGTTCTCGTTTGGGTTTCCTGCGAATGTGCGAGCTGAACGACTACAACACAAAGCGTCGCGACAATGGCCAAAAGCGCCACGCGATTAAAACCAAGTGTTCGTAACATGTAATTCAGAAGATACTTCGTCCTTTAGCGGGTTGAAACACCACTGTTGCCAAGGCAACGAGTGTGATAGAAGTCCATATGTTGTTGATTCAATTACTCATAGTAACGTAATTAGACAGAAATCGCGCAGTTTTTTTGATTAACTACGCGATGGTTCTAAAGCCTAGTCGTCTAGCTTAAAGCGGTATTCTCTTTTCGGGAAATTCCCGCGATAACAGATTCTGCTTTTGCGATGACGCCATCGAATTGACGTGCCGCTTGTTGATACGGTCTACGTTTATAGCTTGGATCTCTCGATAGATCGGGGCGCGCATCGATCCAACCGATGTGTACTAGGTGCCGAATCACATTGAACAGCGGAACTAGATCTTTTACCCAATGCGTTAGATTTCGTTTCTGCTCGTATCCCTCAAACAATGCGTTCAGCAGTGGCTCGCGCAAATCCGGTTCTTGGATCTCACTTAACGCAACGGCGAAATCGTAGCAATGCCAACCAAATCCCGCGTCGTCGAAATCGATGATGTGAAGACTGTTACCATGGGAGATTAGATTGCCGGTATGTAGGTCAGCATGAATGAGCGAATATACGTCCTGATCTTTCGGCAATCGTGATAAGAGAGCATAGATCCGGTTGCGCATCGAAAGCAGACGATCGAGCTGGTCACGTGTTAAATCGCTCGCTTCCCAGAACCGACCCCAAAACGGCTGTTCACCCATGAGTCCGTGTTCATCGAATGAGTGCCTTTCGAAGTCCGCTGGTGGGTTCCAACGCGATGCTTGCTCATGCAAGATGGCGAGTAAGTGACCGACATCTTTGTAAATACGGGTAAGGTCTTCAACATCGTCCGAACCGCGTGATCGTTCACGAAGAGATTCTCCGTCGACCCATTGCAGCAAACCGACGTTTCGTGTAACGCCGTTGACAGAGACCTGTGTGTATCGCTCGTGGTCGGTGGTCTTTACGACGACAGGGACATCGATTCCGTCGGCGAGTAGGGCTTCCGTCCAGACCTGCTCGGAAATTAGCTCCGTGAGCGTGTGATATTCGGGCCGATGGATGCGCAACACGTACCGCTCACTCTCTTCGGCTTCGACAAAAAAGCTGACGTTTTCGGCACGTGAGATAAGACGTACGGTTTTGGGCAAAACGGGGAACTGCCTTAGTGCATCGTGTGCGCACGCAAGCCAATCGATCTGCACGTCAGTTCTTGACGACGACTGAATATGCGTTGAGGAAACTGTCAGCGTGTTCTTGCGAGAACACGAGAGGGGGTCTTAGTTTGAGGACGTTTCCATATGCACCTGCATTCCCTATCAGGAATCCTCGATCCTTTAGTTCGTGCACAATTCGTACAGCACCGTCACGATCAGGTTTTTTGTTTTTTCGAGATTCGACCCATTCGATCGCAATGAACAGTCCTTGATGACGCGTATCACCTACGTGCTCTGCGTCGGCGTTAATCAATTCGAGCTGACTCGTGAGATACGCGCCAACGTTTGCGGAGTTCTGCACCAGTTGCTCGGACTCGAAGACATCCAATACAGCATTTCCCGCGGCAGCCTGCAGTGGTGACGACGCAAACGTATTGAAGTATCCGCTGCCGCGGCGAAACTTCTCGACGTATTCCCGAGAAGACGCTGTTGCCGCGAGCGGCACACCCGCACCGAGGGGTTTACCCATGCTCACTATGTCAGGTGTGAATTCACTGGCTTCGTAACCCCACCATCGACCGCTTCGCCCAAGTCCTGCTTGCACTTCATCCGCGATCACGACGCCACCGGCGTTGCGAACGAGTTCACTCGCCTCCTGCATGAAGCCACGTGGGATGTTGGGTAGTCCTTCATTCGCACATAGTGAGCAGATTAGCAATCCTGCTAATTTGGTGTTTTCAGTTTTAAACGCAGTGAGCTGCTCGTCGACACGGTCCAGGAAATACTGGCCTTGGTCTTGTTCGTCGCAGCGATAGGACTCTGGAAAAGGAATGGGTTTGACTAATCGAGAGCCCCGTGCACGCGTCAGCTGCCGGACCGCGGCCGAGTTACCGTGATAGGCAGCGTCGGTGCAGATGAATCCTTCACCTTCCGTAACGGTTCGTGCCATCAGCATCGCTACTTCATTGGCTTCGGTACCTGTGCAGGACATCACGACGCTCTCAATTCCGTTGTGATGGGTGGCGACAAGACGCTCTGCGTAGCTGAGGATCTCCTCATGTAAGTATCGGTTGTGAACATTCAAGGTGGACACTTGCGCATTGATTGCGTCGACGAGATGCGGGTGGCAATGCCCAATACACGGCACATTGTTGTACATGTCAATAAACCGTCGACCGGTGTCGTCGAACAAATGCACACCTTTTCCACGAACGATCGTAAGCGGTTTCTGATAAAAAAGATGTGCACCTTTACCGAATATCTGCTGCCGTCTCTCGAATAGGTCCTGGCTCATGCGTACCTCGCGTCTACGTTTGGGTTTCGTGGTCATCGATTGTTGCGTGCTTGGCTTGACTGACCAACGCGTAGAGCAAGTCGAGCGCTTCGCGTGGCGTTAGTTCGTCAACATTGACATCGGTCAGCTGCGTTACGATCTCTTCGTGCTTCGCCAATTGCAGGTCTTCACCGGAAAACAACCCGAGGGCGTCGTCTTCCGGTCGCATCGCGGCGCGTTCTAACTCGGTGAGTCGTTTACGCGCTTTCCTTATTACATGCGGCAGCACACCAGCAAGTTTCGCAACGTCTATGCCATAACTGCGAGACGTCGCTCCTTCGTTTACAGTATGAAGAAATGCGACATTCCCACGATGTTGCACAGCTGTCATATGTACATTCGCGGCCGCATTCTGTTCGTTGGCGAGCGCCGTTAGTTCAAAGTAGTGGGTTGCGAATAGCGTGAACGAACCCACACGGTCCAGTAAATCCTCGGCGATGGAAAGCGCGAGAGCGAGACCGTCATAAGTGCTTGTTCCTCGACCGATTTCATCAAGCAGCACCAGACTGCTCGCGGTTGCATTGTGAAGTATGTTCGCTGTCTCGCTCATCTCCACGAAGAAAGTGCTACGCCCGCCCGCCAGATCATCCGACGCACCTATGCGCGTGAAAATCTGATCGACTGGTCCGATCTCCGCGGAATCAGCAGGTATGTAGGATCCCGTGTACGCCATGATAACGAGCAACGCAACCTGTCGCATATACGTTGACTTACCTCCCATGTTTGGACCAGTTACGATCAACATTCTTCGCAATGGACTCAAATCAATCGAATTTGGTACAAATGTCCCACCCGGATTCACATCCAACACTGGGTGCCGACCCATTTCTATTTTGATTGACGAGCCATCTGTGAATGACGGTCGGACTAACTGGTGTCGATGCGCGTAGTGCGCAAACGAATTAAGCACATCTAGTCGACTTAGTGCTGTCGCGATATCGCGAATACCACCAGCATCTCTTTGCAATAACGAAACGAGTTCTTCCCATAGCTTGCGTTCCAACTCGCGCTCTTGTTCCTCACTGTTGAGGATGCGTTCCTCGATGTCACGCAACTCCGGTGAGATGTAGCGTTCCGCATTCTTTAACGTCTGTCGGCGCACATAGTCGTCAGGAACGTCGAACTTCGCTGACTTAGGCACCTCGACGTAATACCCATGTACGCGGTTGTAACCGACACGTAGATTTGCGACTCCTGTATATTCACGTTGTTGCTCTTCAAATGCTTGTAATACGTCAGATGCATTTGTTCGTAACGCTCGCACGTTGGCAAGTTCTTCGTTGTAGTCGCTTGCGATCATGCCGCCCAAACGGATGTTTGGCGGAGGGTTGTCGACCATCGCTGAGTCGATCAACTCGCGACAGTTTGGGAGATGGTCGATACATGCAATCGCGTGAAATTCGCTAACTGGCTCGAGATCACCGACAAGCTCACGGATTTCCGCAAATGCTTTTAAACCGAGTGAAAGACGCGCTAGATCGCGAGGAGTTGGTTGTCCTAGGGCTAACCGAGAACCGATGCGGTGCATGTCACCAACTGGTTTCAAAGCTTCGCTTAAAGGATTCATGGCTAGTCGCTCGAGCAGTGCTGCAACTACTTCCTGACGACGATCGACTTCATCTATGTCACGGAGGGGCGAACACAACCAGTCCTTCAGGAGTCTAGAACCCATTGGGGTGTCCGTGTAATCCATGGTGTCGACGAGCGTGCCCTGTCGTGACCCGTCGATCGATCGTTTCGTAATCTCGAGGTTTTGAAGGCTCTGCGCATCAATTTGGATCCGAGCTTCGCTTCGATCCCAGCGAATACTGGACAAAAAATCAAGATCTTGTCGACAGGCTTGCTTTGCATAGTCCAAGACTGCACCCGCAGCTCCGATGACCGAGGGTTTGGCTACCAGTCCAAAACCTGCCAGATCCTGTGTTTGGAAGTGCTGAAGTAGGGCACGCTCGCCGAGAGATGCTTCGAATTTGAGCGCATCGATATGGGTGGTCGCTGTATCTGGAAGTGGTACGTTGACTGATTCAGCAACAAGGATTTCCGCAGGTTGTATGCGTGCCAATACTGCGTGCAATGATTCAAGGCTCTTCGCTTCCGTGACGTTGAATTCACTCGTTGATAGGTTGATCCATGCAATTCCGAATTCATTTGAGTTCGATCCGCTTGTATTGATCGACATCAGAGCACTATCTTCCGAATCGGCGAGATGTGCATCCTCGGTCAGTGTTCCTGGCGTGACAATTCGGATGACCTCCCGATCCACCAGTTGCTTTGACGAGACATCGCCAACTTGCTCACAGATCGCGACTGACTCACCCAATTCAACTAGCGTACGTAGATAACGATCAACGGAATGGAAAGGAACGCCGCACATCGGGATCGGTTCGCCGCGACTCTGTCCACGCGCGGTTAGCGTGATTTCAAGGAGCTCCGCAGCACGCTTGGCATCATGGTAGAACAACTCATAAAAGTCGCCCATTCGATAAAAAAGCAATATATCTGGATGTTGTGCCTTGATCGCCCAGTATTGCCTCATCAGCGGCGTATCTTCGTTGTTCGGCACGGCTAGAGGGTTGAACCTACGAAATCTAACACTATATTAAAGGGAAGGATTTTAATTTCAATTAATCTGATAATTTGTATATACTTTACGAATTGTTAGGAGGATATCGTGACAGAGTCAGCAAAGGAACGCGCACTTAAAGTAGCACTAGCGCAGATTGAACGGCAATTTGGCAAAAACGCGGTCATGCGTATGGGTGACCACGAAACAGAAGCAATTCCTGTTATACCCACAGGTTCGCTTGGATTAGATATTGCACTAGGTGTCGGTGGTCTCCCGCGAGGTCGTGTTGTAGAAATCTATGGACCCGAATCTTCAGGCAAGACGTCGCTTACGTTGCATGTTATCGCTCAGGCACAAAGAACCGGCGGAACGTGCGCATTCATCGATGCTGAGCACGCATTAGATCCAATCTTCGCCGAGACATTAGGTGTCAACATTGACGATTTACTCGTATCACAACCTGATACCGGTGAGCAAGCGCTAGAGATCTGCGACAACATCGTTCGTTCAGGCGCTGTCGATGTCGTAGTTATTGACTCGGTAGCGGCGTTGACACCTAAAGCGGAAATCGAAGGGGAGATGGGAGATACGCATGTAGGGTTACAGGCACGTTTGATGAGTCAAGCATTACGGAAGATGACGAGCAACATCAAGCAAAGCAATACGTTGGTGATCTTTATCAATCAGATCCGTATGAAGATCGGCGTCATGTTTGGTTCGCCCGAGACGACATCAGGCGGGCAAGCTCTTAAATTCTTCTCGTCCGTACGCCTCGACATTAGACGTATCAGCCAGATCAAACGTGGCGACGAAGTCGTCGGTAATCAGACGCGAGTGAAGGTTCAAAAGAACAAGGTAGCGCCTCCGTTCCGTCAGGCTGAGTTCGAAATACTCTACGGTGAAGGCATTCACAAGAACGGTGAAATACTAGATCTTGGTGTACAAGAGGATCTCATCGAGAAGTCAGGAACTTGGTTCTCATATAAGGGCGAACGCATCGGTCAAGGTCGTAAAAACGCATCCGATTGGTTGAACCATCACGAAGATGTTCGAGACCAACTCGAGCAAGAGATTCGAGTCCGACTCCTACCGAAGAAGGATCAAGCATCGGACGACGTCGGAGCGGCCAACGAAGAGTCAGCGGTCGACTTAGAGGAAGCGTAGCTCTACGGACAGACTCTCATCGGGTTACTACTCGTCATTTGATAAACTAAGGTATCAATAACGATTTGTTACTAATTCGGTAATACTGACGAGCGTCACGAAGTACCGATGACCGACATACGCAATTCGCCGGAACTCGATCGGGCGATTCAGATTCTCACACCGCGCGAGCACTCGGTTCTTGAGCTGCGATTGAAGCTTGTCAAGCGAAATATCGATCGAGAAAAGATTGAAGCGATCATTGCGTATCTGCTTGAGCTCGACTACCTCTCTGATGAGCGCTTCGCAGAAGCGTATGTAGCCGAACGCACACGCAAAGGGGACGGACCTACTAAGATCCAATCAAATCTTCGAAAGCGCGGCGTGGACCGTGCCTTGATAGAGCGATTTGTATCTCTAGACGACGATTTCTGGATCGAACGGGCTATCGATGTACTTAGAAAACGATTCGGGGCGCGAGACGACGAGTTCGGGAGCCTGCAATTTGATGAGTGGACGAAACGTCGTACGCTCTTGATGAATCGAGGATTCCCTGCACAGGTTGTGCGCAATGCGTTGGGGGAGTTTCAGCGGCCGTGAATAGAACAGCCGCAAGCGTCATACGACGTTCGCGGCTGTAATACGGTTGGTCTATGTTCGGCTAATTCGTTGCGGAAACACCCTGAACTTGACCGGCATCGCTTCCAATATGCTCGTTTATGAATGCGAGCTGTCGACCGAATAGGTCCATAATCGTATCGCGTCCAATCCAACCGTGACCTTGATTACCTTTGTAGTGGGTCACGACTGGCTTACCTACCTTATCAAACGCCTCTTTCATGCGGTGGTAATGCTCAGGTGGTGTTCTGCGATCTTGTCCACCGTGTATAAGCATGACCGCCGCCTTAACGTCCCCGGCAAAGTTAATGGCAGATACAGCTTCTCGTTCCTCTCTGGTCCTACCCATAGTCAATCGCATCCAATTGATCGACGACTTGCTGCGAGCCATATCTCCCATGCGCTCGATTGCGGCAATATCGTAGATACCGGATTGACCAATCGCACACTGATACAGATTAGGTTCCTTAGCCGAACCCATAATGGCCGCATACGCGCCGTAGCTTGAACCGGCGATACAGATTCGATCTTTATCAGCGATTCCCTGCGCAATCGCCCACTGCGTGGCATCGGTCACGTCATCTTGCATCTCGCCACCATACTCTCTAAACCCTTTGTTGCGAAAACGTACACCGAATCCGCCGGATCCCCTAAAGTTCACTTGTAAAACGTGGTATCCTCGAGATGCGAGCACTTGGCCGTTCGGATTGAAACCCCATGCATCGCGCGCATCAAGAGGTCCGCCATGTACAAGTACGACCATCGGTCCGGGACGTGGCGTGTCTTTTTGTGAAGTCAGATAGCCGTAAATGATCTGTTTGTCCCTCGCGGGGAATCCAAATGGGTCCACGGATGCAAGGTCATCGCTGGAAATCCCAATTTCCTCTGCACGATTGGTAATCTGATCGATCGAACCTTTCATTGCGTCGAGTAGTACAAGCTCAGGCAATGCGTTTGCTGCGCTCACGTTAGCTACTACCAATTGGTGATCGTGCGAGTAACTCGCGAGATTAACAGTACTCTCGGGGAATTGACGATGGATCGTCTTGTGAGCCTGAGCAAGAGGGTGAGAAGGATTTAAGTACATGATCCGAGGGTAGTGGTGGTTGATGAAGAGTCCCCATACACTGCCCGTTTGGTCGGCGATCGTACTGCCGATATCGTAGGTGTCGTCTGTGAATACTTCTGTATGTTCTTTAGTAACTCGGTTGTATATCCCCAAAGATGCTATGCCCTTCGGATTGCGGGTATCGTTCGTGAAATACTCATTTGGATTGAATGCAGCGGCAATCGGTCGCCAGCCGCGTTGATCGTAAGGCGTAACTGTTCGTAGCTCCCAATCGCCGTTGTCAAGTCTCTCGTGCACGACTTGGTCGCCTTCATCGTTCGTGCCGACGTGGAACGCGGCGTTCTTGAGATCGGGAGTTAGGACGAAACCAAATCCTAGTGCGGGCGCTTTAGTTAGTTTCGTTGACGCACCGGATTGAAGGTGCATCTTGAAGAGCTCGAAGAATCGCCCTTCTAACCTGATGACGAGCGCGTGCTCCGGTTCGTCGGGGAGCATATTGAAAATCCCTCCCGCAGGTAGGTCGATCGTTTTACCTGTCTGGACGAGTACTTTCATCAACTGACCCGTAGGGAAGTATGCGTCTTCATTCGGCACCTTTCGAGAAGGTGAAACGAGAACTGTCTCGTCGTCGGTCCAAGTAATGCTCGCGATCCTTTGTTTATCTGGCATCGCGAACGATAGGACGCGATCGCCCGATTCGCGATCAAGGATCTGGAATTTGTTTTCCTGTTCTTCGCCGTCACCGACTAGTAGGGATGCTGCAAGGTAGGTTCCGCCTGGCGAGATCCTTACTTGTTGCATGTCGAAAGGTTCAAAGAACTTCCAAAGCGGGATGGGTTCCGCAAAGGCAGAAACTGCAAATACAAGTGTGCAGATGGTTATCAGTCGACGCATGACATCGCTCCCACATGGGATCCTGAAATGCTGACTAGGTCCTTTAGGTAAGACCTATCGTGCGGCGACGTACTTAGGCGCCCCGCCCGAGGCCGCCTTTTTCGCTAGTCTTTAGCGGTTATAGAAAGATACACCTACTCGCATCGAATTGCAAGTGAGTCGTCCTTTGCAGGAGCAGTTTAGACACCAGAGCTGATCTGTATTCCGTCGGATTAATACTAATGGGGCGATCGGTTCCATGGTCGTCGCTCGCAAAACAATAGCGGTTTTTCCCACGTAATCACACCGCGTTTAGATGGGGTGCCTTCCTATAATTCCGCCCCTTTTAACACCCCAGAACCATGGATACGGCCGAGATACGCTCGACCTATTTGGCACATTTCGCCAATCGTGGTCATCGGGTGGTTCCCTCTGCACCGCTAGTCCCAAGCGACGATCCCACGATACTCTTCACCGTGGCCGGTATGGTGCAATTCAAAGATGCGCTCACGGGTGTAGAGACGCTTCCGTACTCTCGCGCAACGTCTTGTCAGCGATGCGTACGCGCTGGCGGTAAACACAACGATCTTGAGAACGTTGGGTACACGGCACGGCACCACACGTTCTTCGAAATGCTCGGAAATTTCAGCTTCGGGGATTACTTCAAAGAAGAAGCGATCGAATGGGCTTGGGAATATGTGAACGAGGTCATCGAGTTAGACAAAGACCGTCTGTGGTTCACAGTCCACCCTTCAGATGACGAGGCGAGGAAGCTCTGGACTGACAAGATTGGCATCGATTCAGCTAGGGTTATTACTCACGAGGATAACTTTTGGGCAATGGGTGATACAGGTCCCTGTGGTCCGTGCACGGAGATCTTCTTTGACCAAGGTCCTTCCGTAGAAGGGGGACCGCCTGGATCGAAGGATGAGGATGGTGACCGATTCCTTGAGGTATGGAATTTGGTTTTTCCTCAGTTCGACCGACGTCCTGATGGTGAACTCGAACCGCTCGCCAAACCAGGCGTAGACACCGGTCTAGGACTCGAACGACTCGCCGCCGTAACGCAGGGCGTTGATAGCGGTTATGGCACCGATGTATTCGCGCCGATTTTCGAGACGCTCGATGACATCGTCAATCGAATTCAGCGCGTGGACCCTCTCGGCTCGCCGTCGTGTCGCGTGATCGCAGATCATGTCAGATCCGCGTCATTCTTAATAAGCGACGGGATTCTGCCAGACCGGGAAGGTCGGGGTTATGTGCTACGACGCATTATTCGACGCGCATTGCGCCATGGCCACAAACTTGGGATCGCTGAGCCGTTTTTCCACAAGCTGGTGCAACCGTTTGTCGAGTCGATGGGCGATGCATATCCGGAATTAGTGGCAGCGCGAGAGCGTACGACCAAGGCGCTCTTGGACGAAGAAGTGAAATTTGGTGAAACCATGCAACGTGGTATGAGCCTGCTTGAAGATGTGCTCAACGACCTATCCGGGAGGTCTATTCCCGGTGACATCGTTTTCAAGCTCTATGACACATACGGTTTTCCGGTTGACCTTACAGCAGATATAGCGCGTGAGCAAGGCTTAACGATCGATGAAGCCGGATTCGATGCGCTGATGAATCAGCAGCAAGATCGTGCTCGTGCTGCAGGTCAATTTCAAAGTGCAGCGGCAACAGAACTAGCGGTCGATGGCGAGGTCGACTTTGTGGGTTATGAACATTTGGTAGGCGAATCCCACATCGTACAGGTCTTTGAATTTCAGGATGGACAGCTCGCTGAAACAGGTGTATTGCGAAATGCGCAAGAAGGCGCTATTGTGCTCGCGCGAACGGCGTTCTACGGAGAAGCAGGTGGACAGGTTGGGGACATCGGAACGATTGTCGCCCAAGACTCGCGATTCGAGGTTGTTAATGTCACACGTTCAAACGACCAGTTTGTACACCACGGAAAGGTCCAAAGCGGCACATTCGCGCCATCCCAATCGGTAACCTATGAAGTAGACACGGTCCATCGTCAGGACGTGGCTCGAAATCACTCTGCTACACACTTGCTACATGCAGCATTGAAGAGCACGCTCGGAACCCATGTGCAACAGAGGGGATCTCTAGTTGAGGCACCCCGACTGAGGTTTGATTTCTCGCACGACCAACCTGTGACAGTTCAAGAGCGTCAGGCGATCGAATCCGCTGTAAATGAGCAGATTCTTGCGAATGCTCGTGTTGTAACCAAGCTCCTCCCATACGACGATGCCATCGCTAGCGGCGCGGTTGCACTCTTTGGCGAAAAGTACGCGGATGAAGTGCGTGTATTGAATATGGGCGATGGGTTTTCCATCGAGCTGTGTGGTGGCACGCATGTGGGGCACCTTGGCGAAATTGGTCTATTCAAGATCGTTTCAGAATCCGGTATCGCTGCGGGGATTCGACGCGTCGAAGCAATTACTGGTCGCAAGGCGTATGAGCGATTTCGCGACAACGAATCTCTATTGAGTGCTCTTAGCGATCGTATTGGCACTTCAGACGATCAGCTACCTAAACGCGTTGACCAGCTCGTCGCCGAACGCAAAGAGCTACAGAAGAAGCTCGATGAAGCGCTGTCTATGAAGTTGCGCGACCGCGGCGCTGAGCTAGTTGCTGGTGCGCAAGATTTCGGCGAGTTTAAGCTCGTGGCGAGCGTCGTTGATGGCGCGGCCGAGACGATGATGGTGAGTTTTGATGACGTTCGCAGTCGTTTAGCTGACTATGTTGTGGTATTGGCTGTCGTCGATGGCGACAAATGTCAATTGGTTTGTGGCGTTTCGAATTCGCTTACTAAATCAGTCAATGCAAATGACGTCATCGCGCAGATAAATACCTATGCGCCGATTCGGGGAGGTGGGAAGCCAACGATGGCTCGTGCCGGTGGTAGCGTATCGGTGGCTGAGCTTGAGAACGGATTGAAATCGTTAGCTGAGTGGCTTGAAAGCAAGCTAAGCGAATGAGCCTGGTCGTACATAAATACGGCGGCACGTCCCTAGGTTCGATTGAACGTATCGAAGCGGTTGCCGACCGAATTGTCGCGTCGCGGTCCGAGGGGAATCAGATCGTGGTCGTGGTCTCAGCGATGAGCGGAGAAACGAATCGCTTGACAGCGCTCGCCCATCACATTACCGACCGGCCGTCTCCTCGAGAAATGGACGTGCTCTTGGCATCAGGCGAGCAAGTATCCATTGCCCTACTTGTCATGGCACTACAGAAACGAGGCGTCGATGCACAGTCATTTTTAGGTGATCAGATCCCGTTTAAGACTGACAGCGGTCACGAAAGGGCTCGAATTGAATACGTTGAACCGAAGAATCTGCTCGACGTTGTGAGGCGAGGGGCGGTTCCGGTCGTGGCAGGCTTCCAGGGTGTCGACGATATCGGTGACATTACAACAATAGGTCGTGGCGGATCGGATACTTCCGCCGTTGCGGTTGCGCACGCTATTGAAGCGGAAGAGTGTCTGATCTATACCGACGTCGATGGCGTCTATACGGCCGATCCAAGAATTGTCGAACGGGCGACTAAGATGGCGAACGTTGAATTCGAGGAGATGCTCGAAATGGCAAGCCTAGGTGCGAAGGTCTTACATACGCGTGCGGTTGAATTTGCGCACAAACATGACGTGCCAATGCGCGTGTTATCAAGTTTCGAAGATGGAGAAGGTACTTTGGTCAACTCAGGCGCGGACCATATGGAGAAACCAATGGTCTCTGCGGTTACCCATGAACGAGACGAAGCGAAGCTCACGGTTCTTCGCGTCGATGATGTACCAGGTATCGCCTGGAAGATTTTGGGACCGATCGGAGAGGCGAATATAACCGTTGACATGATCGTTCAGAATACGAGTGTGGATGGGTTCACAGATTTCTCATTCACAGTAAAACGAGCTGATTTTGTACGCGCGAAAGATTTACTCGAGCGTTCGTTGCAGGAGAATGGATTTCACGAGTCGACCATTGCTGGCGACGACGCGATTGCTAAAGTTACGATTGTCGGCGTTGGCATGCGGTCTCACGCTGGCGTTGCTACAAAGATGTTTGAAACCCTTGCTCACGAGAATATCAACATCATGATGATTTCGACCTCTGAGATTAAGATTTCCGTAGTCATCGACGAACGATATGTCGAGCTGGCAGTTCGTAGTCTCCACGATGCTTTTGTACTAGATGAATGAAAGTGTGCTCAAACGATAGAAAGCGGTAATACAAATGCGAAGCGCCGAAAATCGTATTTCCGGGGCGTCTGATTCGAATGTCTAACTCAATTGTTGAATTCCTAGCACCTCCGATGTTCGACGCCAAAAACAGCATCAGGGGAATAACAGTGGTTCGTTATCCATTAATTTACTCAATTTATGTCACAAATATATATTTGTTCAGTAATATTTTCTAATATCACTAACAACTTGAGTTTTTAGTCGATTGTCATAAGATTTCTAGTGTAAATGGGCGGCCATGTAGGCTCCCATACAGCGAAGCAGTCAGAATCAAGGGAAGGGTTCGAATGCTCATCTTAACTCGACGGGTCGGCGAGTCCGTCCGCATCGGCAACGACATCAAAATCTCAGTGCTCAACGTCCGCAAGAATCAAGTGCGGATCGGATTCGAAGCACCAGGTGATCGTCCCGTTTATCGTGAAGAAATCTGGGAAAAGAAGCATCAGGATGCGGACGACACGGAAATGGACACCGTTGCCTAGTCAACCACACACCACTTAACAGTTCGTCTCGCTATCATTTGCCCTCGACGGTAAATACTGCGTGTCGATTCAAGAGCACCAGTGGCCAAATTGGATAAGGCACTAGTCTACGAAACTAGCGACTACAGGTTCGAATCCTGTCTGGTGCGCCATGGAGAGGTGGCCGAGAGGTCGAAGGCGCTCCCCTGCTAAGGGAGTATAGGTATCCCCTATCGAGGGTTCGAATCCCTCCCTCTCCGCCAGTTTACATCGGGTGTGTACCGGGCACATGGTTTACACTTTTTCCCCGTCTGATTCTCCCGTGCCTGAATTAGGTAAGTCGAGTTTCTAAGTATGGAACGCGACAAATTTTGGTGTGATAAGACAAATCAGAATTGGTATGGCATCTATTTAATTACGGGCGTTTCTTCCTCACAAGGCTATTGAACTGGAGCGAATTGCCATGACTATATCTATCAAATACGGTCTGCTACTCGGTGTCATTGTTGCTGCCTTCGGTTTCCTTCTAGGTCTGTTAGGGCTCCACACTAACCAGATGGCACCTTTTGGATTCGTCATTGTCGCGATCATCGTCAATCTGGTGATCGTGGTTTTGGCGGTGCGTCGACTAGCGTCGACTTCTACTTGGGTTCAACAGCTAGTGAATGGGCTAGTTCTCGGTACGGTCGCGGCTGTAATCGTTTTCCTTAGTTCGTGGCTTATGACCGCTATTGTCATCCCGGACTATTACGCCGAATTTGCGGAAGCCGCACGTGTAAGGGCAGTAGCGGGCGGTCTGACTGCTGACGAAATCGAAGCTGCGGTTGCGATGGCTACAGGTACGTCCGTAGGTTCTGCGTTTCAAGGTGCTCTTGGTACCGTTATTACGAGCGTTGTGGTTGCTGGGATTGCTGGAATGTTCAATCGCACTGGTAGGAGTTGAAGGCGGTGAGTGATGGAACCGATGGTTGATGCGTTTGAACTCACTCTTGTAATCGGCGCGCCACATTTCATATGGTTGCTACAGGTGCTGTAACGGGGTACGTTCGCGGTTGTAGCAGAGCCGTTTTCGATGGTTCACAAGGCCGTGGCGATCGAGCACGGCATGCGCCGTGCTGGTGGTCAGCGATTTGATCGTAGCGTAATCCTGTATCAGCTTTTCCTGCTGTTTCGGTGTGCTGTAGGTCGGATGATCATGCCTAAGTTGCACGATTGTGCGCTCGATCTGGAACGCGATCTGGTGAGCATGCTCATACGGTCGACGCGAGTGGTTCTGAAGGCCGCTGGGCTTGTATCGATTGAAGTTCTTGTACCCCATCACGAGCGAAATGCGGAACTTGCGACAGAGCGGTGCCAACTTCTAACCCTCGAGGAGACGAGGTAGGAAGTCAAGACGTTCGTCCATCGGTGTACTCTCGTTCTAGGTCATCGGGACACTCCTAAATGCCAAATTGTGTAAACCATGTCTCCGGTATAAAACGTAAGGTACGTGTCGAGTACGACATTGAGGGGGAGGAACACGAAATCGTTCGTCCACCGAATCGAAGTCTTAATGCGGATTTCAGTTTGTTCTGCACGAAGCGCTTTAACGAAATCATCGATTCATAAAGAGTGAATAAGAAGGAGGTTGGGGATAAATCCGACTTCATCCGCCGACGAGACGGCAGATCCTGCGAGTTCGGCGGTAACGCCTCATTCTTTAGGAAAGACCTTATTTCTTCATCTGGTACCCGGCGTCGCGAACATAGTTGCGACGGTAGTGGGATTAGCCGTGCTTTGGAATCCGTCGTTACCGCCCGAACTTGTCTACGGAGTATTCACGAATGTCTTTGTTCTAATTCCGATTCAATTTGGTTATCTCTACTATCTAGCTAAAAAAAACAACAATCCAGGATGGTCGCTCAAAGGTATTGTTGTATACACTCGACCACTCTCCTGGATTCGTTACTTAATATGGATCCCAGCGATCTTAATTCCGACTGCGTTCATCTTCATCGTTCTTGAGTCTCTGACACAATGGCTCGAGACTCTCTCGATTGGTATCAACATCTTTTCAAAATACCAAATGACAGCGACTTCCGATGTCGCGTTTATCGTTGTCATAGCGCATATCTCGCTTTCTGGCATCCTTGTACCGAAAAGTGAGGAGCTCTACTTCCGCGGCTTTTTGCTCCCGAGAATGCCGAAAGAGTTCGGCCGCTTCAAACCTGTTGCCCATAGCTTCCTATTCGCCGTGTACCACTTTGACACGCCTTGGATGATTCCTGTGCGCACGATCGGAATCTTGCCTCTCATTTTCACTACGATACATACACGGAGCGTCCGTCCGGCGATATTTGCACATTGTTCGGTTAATCTCGCGAACTTTCTCGACGCCGCTTCGAAGCGTATTGGCACCCCGTGATTAATTCAATAAGGACTTCGTTTGAAAAGGGTATCTACGTTTACGGGTGTCCGAGTATGGCTTAGCAATGTTCAGAAAGCAGCTTGAAGCTCGTCTTCGCAATCGCAAAATTCGAAAGGAAATTCGAGCAGACAACGCGAACTACAGAGACTGACCTCATTGATCGGTGACCGTATTCATGTCCTTGGTAATAGCGCATCAGGCAAAAGCGCGCTTGGGAAACGGCTAGCTCTGATTCTTGATGCGGACTTCGTAGAGCTCGACGCTCTTAACTGGCTTCCCGATTGGGTTGGCTTGAATGCGACAGATCCCGATGAGTTAACTCGTCGCTTCGAGACAGCGACCGACAGCGATAAGTGGGTCGTTGCGGGGTCTTACACGAAATTTGCTAAACGAACTTTTTGGTCGCGACTTGACACCGTGATTTGGTTGGATTTACCGGTGCCGATTCTTCTGTGGCGAGTGGTTCGTCGATCGTGGCGTCGATGGCGTTCAAGAGAATTGTTGTGGGGAACAAATGTCGAACGATTTTGGCCGCAACTCGCCTTTTGGCGGGGAGACGATTCGCTGATCTATTGGATCATCAGCGCACAGCGAGGCAAACGGGAATCTATGCTAATGGCAATGGCAGACCCTCGTTGGCGAAAGATTCGCTTTATCCGATTAACATCTACGCGGGAAATCGAAACGTTCGTAACGACAGTCGAGAAGGCAATGAGCGACGTGTAGTAAAAATCCTCCAGTTTTGTCTTTCGTTAGATCCGTATGTACAGATCGTACTGACCTAATTCCGATCTAACGACACTCGAAACTTGAAGGCGCACGGTCGTCACCTCCTATGTAGTGAGTCTTCTCAGGATAAGCACACAGAGGACGTGCGCCACTCTCATCCGCAAATGCGGCGGTCAGCTCGTCCGGCGCGAGATCCGTATCTACCCATCTATCGATGACATCCAAGTAGTCAACCATCCAAGGGCCAGGACCACCAGCACAGTGCAGTACACCTGGCATCAAGAAGAGTCGCACATCGTCTCGTGCAGCAGAATCATGGTTATAGACTGCGTCCACGTACTCAATCGTAGCTAATGCTGATAGTGCGGAATCAGACCAGCCATGATAGAAAAGGAGTTTGCCGCCAGCATTTCGAAACTCGTCTAGATTCGGAGCCTTCGCGCTCAGCACGGACTCGACAGCGGCAACACGCTCTCGATAGCCGTCGAAAGTAAATCCCTCGTAGCTCCAATCTGGATCGTGATAAACCATATAGCGCATGAGGTCGACACCGAAACCGAACGCAGCGGACGGCGGCGCACCTTCCGCTAATTGTCCAACGCCTGCTAACCAAGCGCCCCAGCCACCGTCTTCATCCTCGCCCCCGAATGGCCAGCCGTGGAATACCGGACCGTTAGCGTTTTGTGGACCTTCGTAAACAGCCCGGATCGCAGCAATCTTTTCAGGCGGTAAATCCAAGCTACCCGGTTCAAACTCGCATTCTCGCGGATCGTTCATGATTCCATCTTCGAGACCGTCGAGTGCGTCGCATTGAGCGAGCACAGCATTTGCTAGTATCGAGCGATCCTCTGACGATAGAAGTGGCGTCGAGAGTTCCGTCATACTCGGGTACATATGCTGCGTTACGTTCACGAACGCGGCTGCGACGCCACCGAAATCGAACGCCGGAGCACCGGCGATGATGCCATCGAAGTCGCTTGGATAGCGTTGAGAGAACGCCATCGCTTGACGTCCGCCGTTCGAACAACCAGCGAAATAGTTTCGTTCAGGCCACTCACCGTAGTGGGACTTCGTAATGTGCTTGGCTGTCTCCGTCACTCGATGAATCGCAACGTGTCCATAGTTCACGATGCGCTCTAGATTGTGCAATGCCCACGAACCGTCGATACCGTTAGCTTGGTGTCCCGTATCAGTTCCAGCGGTGGCGTAACCTCGCTGTAACGCGCCTAATGCCAGTGCCTGATTCTGTATCGAGCCTACGAAACCGCCACCTCCGCCCATGACGAATTTGCCATTCCAATTCTCAGGTAGCCAAACGGAAAAACCTATTTCACGCCCTAGTCTACCGGTTAACTTACAGTGTGGTACAGGTTCCTTGAGTGCTTCGACCTCTTCGACTGTAAGATCAGGTAGTGCGATGTCGTCTATGTTTGCACATACGTCCGATTCGGAAGCGCTAGCGCCGATGGTTGCTATTACGATGATGCATGTGCACAGTCGTCGCATAAAAGACTCTCGGGTCTGAAGCTAATGGTTGTTGATGTTACAGACTGAACAACGATTAGATAGGAATGTCCCCGCGTAAGGAGTTTCTGACAGGATTCGTCAAATGCGTCGCACTTGCGGTTATATCTGCCGCAGGTATTTATTCGTGACGTGGCTCGATCGTACGCTCGTTTGTGACAGATGAAGCGTTTGGTCTACTTGCGCGATTTCGCATTGACAATAGGTTTTATCCACCCTAAGTACACATACACCACGACCAATACGATGACGGCGACTATTCCTGCATTGCCATACATCGGACTAACCTGAAGACCCAAAAACAGTGAAAACGAAAATCCAATATAGAGAAGCGCAATCGTGAGTACGTGCCCGAGAATCCTCATCAACACTTTAGCCCATTTACTTCGCATTGCTAGTCCGCTGCCGTTCAATCCTTTGTACGTTTTGACACAGAAGAAGCCGCACTAATTCCCAAATCATGTGCGACGGCAAGACCGAGCTATGTCGTTATTTGGATTCTTAGAAATATTGGTCGACGTGACGCACTATCTAGTGGAACAGGTTAGTGAAGGAAGGTTTCTCATTGCTGGTTCTCGATTCCCTAAGACATTGGATGAGAACCGGTATCCCATCTTGGATGTCCTCGTCCGGAACGTGGCCAAATGCGAGACGGAGATAAGGTATTTGCTTCGAATGGATATGAAAGTTCGCGCCTGAAGCGTAAAAGAATCCACGTTCTGCGGTAATCCTTTTGAGTTTCTCCTGATCAACGTCGTCGGGGAAACGCACCCAAACGAACAAACCACCTGACGGATTAGATGAGACACAAATCCCATCAGCTGCGTCGCGTATACCTTCGACGACAAGGTTCTTCTTCACCTTGAGCGACTCGTTTAACTCGTCAGTTAGTGTCCAGAGACCGTGCTTGTAAAGTTGTGCAACTACTGCAGCTGCTAGATAGTTACCGCCACCATCGTGTCGTCGAGCAAGAATCGTCTCCAGCAATTTCGGTTGAGCGTAGATGTACCCTAAGCGCATGCCGGGTGCAAGGATCTTGGATAGTGAGCACATATAGATGATGTTCTCATAGTCGCTCAACGCGTATAGTGAACGTGGTTTTTCGCCATCATAATGGACATCGCCATAGCAGTTGTCCTCAATGATCGGAATACTTCGCGATGCTGCGATTTCAATCAACTGGTGCCGACGTTCAAGGGATAAATTAGTACCTGTTGGGTTTTGGTAAGTCGTTAGTGCGTAAATAAACTTCGGTTTTCGAGCTTCCCCAAGTTCGTCCAATTTCGCCTCCAGTTGATCCACACGCATCCCATCTTCGTCTACAGGCAATCCGACCATATCAATACCAAGCGTCCGATATGCACCGATGGTCCCTGAATAGGTGAGTTCCTCGCAGATGACGGTGTCACCGGGTTGGGTGAGCGCTTCAGCTGAAAGCGTGACGGCTTGCATGGACCCGTTCAAGAGGGTGATTAGCTCTGGATCGACTGCGACCCCTTCTCGTTCCGATTCTCGAGCAGCCATAACATCGCGTAACCCAGCGTGACCCAATTTGCCTGGATATGTTGTGAGTTGAGCGAACTCGTCACCGATCGCTGTCATGGCTGCTTTTTGGACCTGTTCGATAGGAAACGTCGCCGGATTAGTCTGTCCTACAGCAAAGTCGAATTTCCGCATCGTTTATCTTCCGAGAATCGAAGAGAGGGTGTATATTGAATAGATCACGTATTACCGGTACTGCGTTGTAAGTCGTAGTCCGAAGTTCCTAGTTGCCAAAATCGCCGTCGGTATCAAACCTACAACGATGATGAAGACGCATGCGGTTGAAGCTTCTGCAATTCTCTCATCCGATGCCAGACGATAAGCGCGCGTCGCCAATGTTTCGAAATTGAACGGGCGAAGTATTAACGTCGCAGGCAGCTCTTTCACAACGTCGACAAATACGAGCAGCATGCCCGTTAATATCGCGGGTAAAAGCAACGGCAAGTGGATTTGGCGTAATAGCTTCAACGGTTTAGCGCCTAGACTTCGAGCAGCGTCATCGTAATTAGGATGGATTCGCGCCATTCCGCTTTCGATACTGTTGAATGCGATCGTTAGAAAACGGGCTAGATACACGAAAACGAGCGCTGCAACACTTCCTGTCATGATTAAGCCGATGTTTGTATCAAACAAGGACTGAATCCAATTTGCGACCGCTTTGTCGATTGCGGTTAATGGGCCGATCACTCCTACTGCTAAGACCATACCCGGGATCGCATAGCCGAGGGTCGCGGTACGAACACCAAGTCGCATTAGGGGTCGTTCCCCGCGTAGTCTTAGCGAATATATCAAGCACACTGCGCAGATCGCGGTAAGAATGGCGGCAATGGATGCGACGCTCACGCTGTTAAAGACGAATGAGATGAAGTCTGCGCCGAATGTGGGATCACCAGTGTGAAAGGCATGCATTGTGAGTAACGCTGCCGGTAGTACGAGTCCGAAAGACAACGGTAGAGCACAACATACGAATGCAAGAATCGCTCGCCAACCTGTAAGGTTCGAGCGTAATGCCGGTGCGTTTCGGCTAAGTGGATTTACATGTAAGCCACGTCGCGCCAATTGTTCGAACACTACAAGCAATACAACGATAAGAAACAGCCATCCGGCGAGCTGCATAGCTGCTTGATGCTCCCCCATGGCGTACCACGTCCTAAAAATCCCGTTCGTTAACGTCTGTACTCCGTAAAAATCGACGACCCCAAAATCCGCTGCTGATTCCATTAACACCAACGCCAAGCCACCGGCGATCGCAGGTCGCGAATGGGGTAGTGTGATCTTCCAAAACATGCGACGAGTGCTCGCCCCGAGCGTTCGTCCTGCTTCAGTTAGAGATCCGGCTTGCTGCGCAAATGCGTTATATGCCAATAGATAGATATAGGGGTACAACGTGAAACTAAGGACAAACGCGGCACCGAAAAGTGAGCGAATCGGAGGTAAACTGAGATCAAAAACGTCGTACTCGCGCAACCAGACTTGAATCGGATTTGAATACGAGAACATATCCGCATAGGCGTAAGCGACAACGTACGCGGGTGCTGCCAACGGTAGAATCAGAGTCCATGCAAATAGTCGACGTGCAGGAAAGTCCTTAGTAGCCGTTAGCCAGGCACAGCCAACGCCTACTACAGCGCTCAGAACTGCAACGCAAGCAAGAAGCGCGATCGTATTAATTACGTACTCAAAGAATACGGTTTCGCGTAGGTGAGTCCATACGTCCGATGTCGGCGATATCAGCGACAATAAGATCGCCACAATCGGCATAGCGATTGGTAATGCGATGGCGACAGTGATAAGTGACCAGACGGAAGGTAAACGTGTTTTACCCGATGCCGCCCGAGTCAGGCCGTGGATGCGGACTGCCATGCAGATGCATTCTAAGTACAGATCTGCGACCTGTGGATCTCTACGAACAGGCGCAATTCGGTGATTTCAATCAATGATTTAAGCCATCAATACGGCTCAGAGACAGTTCTCGAAGGATTGAACCTTCAGGTAGAAAAAGGAGAGATCGTCTGTTTACTCGGCGCATCGGGGAGTGGTAAAAGCACGTTGCTCCGCATCGTTGCGGGTCTGATGCCGTTACAGCACGGGACGGTCCGAATCGGCGACCTACCGCTGATAACTCCGAGATACGAGCTACCGCCAGAAAAGCGACGTTGTGGGCTTGTGTTTCAGGATCATGTGCTGTTCCCTCATATGACGGTCTCGGAAAACGTTGCATTCGGCTTATATAGCAAACCTGCAGACGAGTCGCGGCGCTTAAGCGAGGTCAGATTGCGGGAAGTCGGTATGGATCAGCACGTTGACCGCTACCCTCACGAACTTTCAGGTGGCGAGCAACAACGTGTCGCCCTCGCGCGCGCCTTGGCACCGGAACCAACCGTGATGCTGTTGGATGAACCGTTCGCGAACGTGGATCCGACGTTGCGTCGTCGATTAAGAGAAGACACGCGACACGCACTGAAGAGTAGTGGTATACCCAGCATCATCGTTACGCACGACGCGACTGAAGCGATGGAGCTTGGCGATCGTATTGCGGTTCTTTATGACAGAGAGATTGTTCAGAATGCTAAACCTGAAGACGTATGGCGTCATCCGGCAAATCAGTTTATCGCCGAACTGATGAGCGAAACGAATGCGATTGCAGGGATCGGTTTAGATGACGGAATAGAGACCCGGTTTGGACGTATTGAGAAGACGGGCGCAGCCATTGAAGTCAACGCACCTTACGTCGTCATCGCGCGGCCGGAGTCGATTAGCGTTCACGCAACCACGAAGGGGTCCGTTCGCGTTGCCGATGTCCGATTTCTTGGCGATAAATATGTAGTAACGCTAGAAACGGAAGGTGAATTTCTGCGCACAACATGCGTGACAACGCCCGATTATTCAAGAGGCACAGCAGTTTCGGTCGATTTCAATCCAGCCAACGTAATCGTCTATCCTGAAATTGATAATGAGTCTCATTAAAATATAGGATACGCAACGTTAATTCATAAATATAGATCAGGAGTTCCGTATTTCTACTTCAGCTAACAGCGCTCTTTACATTACATTCGCGACAATGATTTTTGCCTCAGCTAGTGTATCGGCGACTCAGGTGAACGTGTATTCCGCTCGCCATTACGACACCGATATTGCACTTTACGACACTTTCACTGAGCAAACGGGCATCGTTGTAAACCTAATTGAAGGCGGTAGCGATGCACTGATCGAAAGAATCGTGAACGAAGGTGAATATACACCTGCCGATATTCTGATTACGGTCGACGCCGGACGACTCTGGCGTGCGCAAGAGCGAGGCGTGTTTCAGCCGATAGAGTCCTCGGTGCTTGAAGAACGCATTCCGTTGCATTTACGTGAGTCGGAGGGACACTGGTTCGGCCTATCAAAGCGAGCGCGCGTCATCGTCCACACAAGAGGTAGTGTATTGCCGATACCAATCGCGAGATACGAAGATCTAACCGATGATGCGCTTCGCGGACGTATTTGTATGCGGTCTTCGTCAAACATCTACAACCTTTCTCTTATGGCATCACTGATAGACGCTCATGGCGTTGCGGAAGCGGAGGAATGGGCTGCTGGCGTTGTAGCAAATTTCGCTCGACCGCCTCAGGGCAACGATACGAGTAATGTGTCTGCAGTTGCGTCGGGTGAATGCGGTGTAACGATTTCAAATACTTACTACTTAGGTCGTTGGCTCGCAAGCGATAGTGAACATACGCAGAGCCTCGTAAACGCCGTTTCGGTAGTCTTCCCGAACCAATCAGATCGTGGAACCCATGTGAACATTAGTGGTGCCGGTGTTACTCGCCATGCGCCGAATCGCGACAATGCAGTTCGATTCCTTGAGTACCTAAGCGGCGATTTCGCGCAGACGTTGTTTGCTGAAGGAAACAATGAGTACCCGATCGTTGGTGAACCAACCGGTGCGATCACCAAATTAGGCACGTTCGAAGAAGACATGCTCGCCGCTCAACGGTTAGGCGAGAATCAATCAGAAGCTGTACGAGTTTACGATCGAGCTGGTTGGCGCTAATGAGACCCTTGTCTTATTCGGCCCAAAGCCGAAGCAGGTTATTGCGTACAAATTTCAGTTGCGTTGCTGCGGTGTCCATGCTTTCGTCTAGCGTTTCCGGATTTGAGATTAGGTCTGTGGCCTGCGTTAGATCAAACAGCAGTTGTCGATGAACCGACGATCTCACGCGACTTCGCACCCAGCCTACAGTAGCTAGACGAATACCTGATAGTACGGGACGGACAGCATGAAGTTGATCGCTTGGGTATACCAATGCGCACCCGCTCGGCAACTTGATGGATTGTGCGCCCATGGAAGATTGAAGTTCAACTTCGCCGCCCTCATAGGTTTCTGCACTAGAGAGAAAAAGCGTAAACGACAAGTCGGTTCGTATACCCTCAATGAATGCATTGTCATAGTGGGTACCGTACGACATACCTGCTTCACAGCGACTAATGGTTACGCGGCCGATGCGAGCGGGGATGGCAAAACGTTGAAACAAGGAGTGTTGTTTAAGACCATCGCGAACCGCAGAAACAACACGTTGAACTTCAGGCTTATCTGGAATCGCTTGAAGATTTTGTTTCCGTTCGCGCGCCGTTTTTCCGGCGGTACGAGCACCCAATTCGTAGAGCGACATATCGTCGAGTACCGTCACAAATGCCCTAACGAGGCTTTCTGCTAACACATTTTCGAGACAGAGCATCATGACCGGCAGTATATCTAGTAAAGAGAGTCGTTACGCCCGTTGGCATACCGTATCGATGTTAGGTGCCGCAACCTGGCTTATTACGAGTCCATGGGGTGACGTGAACGGTGAGGAAGCGCTTCTCGATTTGGAGACCGAAGACCAGACGAGCGTATCGCAGGTTCGACCTCTCATTGGTGCTGTACGTGAACGTGAGGGTGAAGGCGAAGGCGGTGAAGGAGAAGGTGGGGAAGGCGAAGGAGTCGGAGGATATGACGTCGATTTAAGTACGAACGATGTAGCGTATCTTTCGCAATTGGGCTTAATTAGAGGACATCTTGCGGTTGGATTCGCTCTATATCAGCACGACTTAGCGGTTTTAGCCGAAACTCACATGAAGCATCCGCGTGAAGAGATTTACAGTACGGTCATACCTGCGTTTGAGGCTCGAGGTTGTGACGGTTTCGGGTCAGAATTGACGGAACTCACACGGGTTGTCACCAAACGCGCGTCTATGGACGAAGTCAGCGCGGTTTATGACGTATTAACGGGCGCAATCAATACTTGCGAACAATTAGCTGACATTACTAATCCGATCGTTATATCGAAAATCATCGAGAACCTATTGCGAACCGCCGGTGTTGAGTACCAGATAG
Source organism: Gammaproteobacteria bacterium (assembly GCA_026707905.1). GTDB lineage: Bacteria > Pseudomonadota > Gammaproteobacteria > Pseudomonadales > Azotimanducaceae > Bin55. The sequence goes on from JAPOVY010000104.1 coordinate 48,631, forward strand.
GCGTTGTCGATGGTACGATCGACAATTTGCACGAATATCAAGACGCGTGGGGCTTTACACAGATTGCTGGTAACTGGGCGCAGAGCGACGCTTTCGCAACGAGTGCAACCGCTACTGCCGTAGCAGGGCAACTTCAAAACCTTATCGCAGGTCTTGATACTCTGTGGCCGTCGCTTGATCCGCAAGACGTGTCGGATGGAGATGCATCCCGCCTTTTCGGTGCGGCGGGTCAAGTTGAAGCCACGGCAATGTCACTGCAACGCTAAGCGTTAGAGGCCGCGACCATTCCATAAAAGCGATCAAATGCGCTACGAATACTGCGTTGCGATGTCGCGCGTTTCAATGACGACTCAAACACTATGCTATTTACTGAGCAGCTCGGAGCAGTGTGAATAACATTGAGTTCTAGTGTTTCGCGGCGAACTATCTCAGGGGGTGATAGTTACCATGAATGTGAGAATCAATGGCACAATCCGGGCGCTTGGCGAAATCGATCCGCAAACTCCGCTTCTTTGGGTGCTAAGAGACGAGCTGGATCTCGTAGGAACTAAGTTTGGATGCGGCATTAGCCAATGTGGCGCATGCACAGTTCTTATCAATAATGTTGCCGTAAAGTCGTGTACCTACCCGATTGCGTCTGTGGGTGAGGCAGAAGTTACGACCATCGAGGGACTCGCCGGATCCGATGGCGAATTGAACCCCGTACAAGAAGCGTGGGTAGACTTGGATGTCGCCCAGTGCGGCTATTGCCAAAGTGGTCAAGTCATGGCAGCGGAAGCGTTATTACGCGCTAATCCAAATCCAAGTGACGATGAGATTGATCAGGCGATGGCTTCGAATATCTGTCGATGTGGTACCTACGTTCGGATTCGAGAAGCTGTCAAGACGGCTGCGAGCCAGTTGGCAACCGATGTCGGAGGGGGTGCGTAATGGCGTCACTCAACTACGATGGTATCGCTGAGATTGTTGATACCATCACTTCAGCTCGCGAAGAACTGAGTGGCGTTGGTGCGCCGCTTCGTATCGTAAAACTTGACCGCCGCCAGTTCTTGAAGATGACCGGTGCGGTAGGCGGTGGACTGATGCTCTCGTTTACTGCACCGAAGGCGATCGCCAGTAAGGGTGCGAGTGCGTTTCAGCCGAACGGGTACGTCAAAATCGACGATTCCGGGATCGTCTTGTATGCGAAAAACCCCGAGATCGGTCAAGGCGTTAAAACGTCTCTCCCCATGATCGTTGCCGAAGAGCTCGACGCCGCTTGGGAAGACGTAACGGTCGAACAATCGCGCATCGATCAAGCTGCGTACGGGATGCAGTTCGCGGGTGGTTCGACCGCGATACCGATCAATTGGACAGCATTGAGACGCGCCGGCGCGACCGCAAGAGCAATGTTGGTAAAGGCTGCAGCAAACCGGTGGAACGTCAGCGTCGACTCACTCACGACGGAGAACAGTGAGGTGATCCACGCGTCCAGTGGTCGACGGGCGACCTATCTCGAATTGGCAAACGAAGCGGCCGCGCTCGATGTTCCGAACGGAGATTCGGTTCCTTTGAAGGATCCGAGCGATTTTCGCATTTTAGGTAGACGGGTAACAGGGGTCGATAACGAAGCGTTGGTGCGGGGTGAGCCTCTATTTGGTATTGATCAGACTGTACAGGGTATGAAGTACGCGGTATATCAGAAGTGCGACGCGATCGGCGGAAAGGTAAAGTCTGCCAATCTCGAAGAAATAAAAGCGATGTCGGGCGTAGTGGATGCGTTTATCCTAGAAGGAAACGACAATGCTTGGGAACTTTTACCGGGTGTTGCCATCGTTGCTGACAGCACGTGGAAGGTATTGCAGGCGAAACGCGCACTCGATATTGAGTGGGAAGAGACTGATGCATCTACCGATAGCTGGTCGGACGCGATCTATAAAGCGGAAAAACTCCGACACGAAACAGGCCCACGAGTCGTAGATACCGGGAACGTGGATACCGCATTCGAGAATAGCGTGAAACAAGCGAGCGGGTTCTATCGCTATGCATTCGCAAGTCACGCACAACTCGAACCACAAAACTGTACTGCGTCACTCAAGGACGGCAAGCTTGAACTATGGGCACCAACCCAAACTCCCGGCGCCGCGATTATGAGTGCTGCGAGGGTCGTGGGGATACCACCTTCAAGCGTTACGCTCCATCAAAAACGCTGTGGCGGTGGATTTGGGCGACGTTTGTATAACGATTTCGTCTGTGAAGCATCAGCTATCGCAAAGCATGTCGGAATACCTGTCAAGCTACAGTGGACACGTGAAGATGACATGGCGTATGACTTGTATCGCGCAGGTGGATTCCATCAGATGCATGGCTCCGTAGATGAGAACGGGAAGATCACGGGTTGGCGGAACCGTTTCATCACGTTTACGAACGATGGTAGTCGACCTGTTTCTGGTGGCGGCATCTCTCCGAGCGTGTTCCCAGGTGGTCTTCTCGAGAATGTACGAGTTGAGCAAACGGCGCTTGAGTGGAAGAATCGATGCGCAGCATGGCGTGCGCCTGGTTCAAACGTATTCGCCTTCGTTGTTGGGAGTTTCTTGCACGAGCTAGCGCACACTGCAGGCAGGGATCATCTTGAGGTGCTGTTAGAGGTCCTCGGCGAACCACGACAATTAGGTCCACGAGGTATGCATACGGGTCGGGCTGCTGGCGTCGTCAAGTTAGCAGCTGAAAAAGCAGGTTGGGGATGGGAGCTAGAGAAAGGACGTGGTATGGGCGTCGCGTTCTACTATAGTCACGCGGGTCACATTGCCGAAGTGGCAGATCTAAGTGTGAGCGAAGACAAGAAAGTCAGAGTGCACAAAGTCACGGTCGCCGCTGATGTTGGACCAATTGTGAATCTGAGTGGTGCCGAAAACCAGGTTCAAGGTTCCGTCGTCGATGGTATATCGACCATGTTTGATCTAGCCGTGAGTTTCGAAAATGGTCGGATACAGCAAACCAATTTCGATACGTACTCGATGATGCGAATGCCTTCAGCGCCGGAAATCGACGTGCATTTCATCGAGAGCGATTACCCGCCGACAGGCCTCGGTGAACCTGCTTTTCCGCCGTTAGCGCCTGCGGTCTACAACGCGATCTTCGCGGCGACCGGTCAGCGCGCTCGAACGATGCCGATCAGTGAGGAAGGTTTTACGTTGGCTTAAGCTCGGTTCGATATTTGCCGCGAGTTAGAAACCACGCACTCGGAGTTCGGTTACGTACTAAATTTCGACGAAACAGAAATACGATTACGCAGTGGAGCGCTTTATCGCTCCACTGCGTAATTTCATTATTACTCGGCCTAACTCATAGCGTCTCAGCGTCCGAACAGTACGACGCGATCGAGGAAGTAATCGTCACGGCAATGCGTCGTGAGGAAGGCGTCTACGATGTTCCCGCCGCGCTTTCTGTATTCGAAGGCGAAGCGATCGAGGATCAAGGTATTGTCGACCTCGTTGACATCGGGAAATTTGTACCTAATCTCAATATCACGACTTTCTCGGCGGGTCATACGTCGTCGGCAAATCCATTCATACGAGGTATTGGTTTACAGGATCACTTGATCACTACGGATCCAGGTGTTAGTGTGTACCTCGACGGTGTATATCTCGGACGTCAGGTAGGGCAGCATTGGAATCTGAAGAACATTGACCGAGTTGAAGTCCTCCGAGGTCCGCAAGGGACGCTTTATGGTCGTAATTCCATAGGCGGCGCTATCAACATCATCACGCAGCGAGCGGGATCGAATCCGGGGCGGACTATCGATGCACGCATTGGTACCCGTGGCCGACTCGATACCAATTTGCATATCGACTCCAAATTGTCGGAAGCTGCCTCATTAACGTTTTCAACTAGCTTGCGGAGGCGTGGTGGCGTCGGCGAGTTCCTAAACCTGCCAGATATCGGGGTCGAAGTTGGCGAGACGCGTGCGGTATCCGGACGCTTTGCGTTCTCACTGGACATCAATCCGGAGGTTTCGCTATTGATTGCGATTGACGCAAACGACGGTAAGAATGGCTTGAATCCGTATACAACTCACATCGACGAACTGCCTTTTGGAGCGTTGTATACCAACGGCTATCGAAATTCTGACGTAAGTAACGATCCCTATGACAACCACACAGGTCAACCAGGCCAGACACAGACCACGAATGCGGCAAGAGGACTCGCGCTCACGTTAGAGTGGTTTGCTTCGGAGTTAATCTCAACCAAGCTTCTCGTGAGTAAACGAGAGTCGGACTATATGGCAGGATTAGATGATGATGCGTTTTTTGACGACTTCATGAGTTTCCCGGAAAAAGGGGAAGCGGACCAGACATATATCGAAGGACAGATTGCGGGTACCTTTGATGGATACGACTTCGTTGCAGGTATTCTCGCGTTTGAGGAAACGGGAGGAAACACGCAGGATCCGACCGTGTTTCTTGGATTTGAAGGACGATTCGAATTAAGTCAACGTGTTGATAGTCGCGCTGTCTTTGTGAACATTGGGAAGGCGATCACCGAACACTGGCGCATAAGCGTTGGACTGCGTAATACTGAAGACCGCAAAGAAGCGACAACCAACGTCGGTACCGGGTTGGTGTCGAGCGCGGAATCATGGTCCGAGGTTAATTGGGACTTGACGACTCGATACAGTTTTCGCGATCGGCTTTCTGCTTATGCGACCGTACAGAACGGTTACCAGTCGGGTCAATTTCCAGCACGGCCGTTTTGTCTATTCGCAGACCCAGGTTGCTTCATCGCGGGCGACAATATATCCGCGCTGAACTACGAAGTGGGATGTAAAGGTCAGACTCACAGGAATCTTGAGCTAAGCGTTGCTCTGTTTCGAACGCGTTACTTTGATTTACCTTACCAGGTTAGCACGACAGCAGGTGACGGTTTCAATACTGCGAATCTGATCGTCGATCAGGTTACGTCAGGAGTCGAGTGGGAGAGTACGTTGCGCATTACGCCTTCAATTTCGCTACGTTTCGCGATCGGACAACTCGAAGTTGATGTCGAGAAGGTCGGTGGAATCGAAGCCGTTGCGCCTCTAACCCCTGAACTTACTGTAGCGATTAGTCCAGTATTGGAACGAGAGTTGGCTAGAGGCGGAAGATTGACGGCTCGTTTGGATTATTCATGGCGCGATGAGATGTGGGGCGAACCAAGTTCCGATTTGAGGAGGTTAACTCGCATCGACAGTCGCGGATTAGTTAACGTGCACCTAGGATATGAGCCACCAACGGAGAACTGGCGAGTATTCGTCTATGGTCGGAATATAACTGATGAACGGTATGACAATGCACGTCTCAATACAGGTGACTACTTGCTGCGCATACTTAGTAATGACGTGAGTGAATTTGGACTGCAACTCGACTGGTCGTTCTAAACGGAACCGTTTTGATATGGAAGTCGTTGGCTCTCCAAGAGCGTATCTTCGGCGTCGGACGGCTTTCGTTCGAATCTGTACGAACTGCCCCGATAAAGCAGACTGATGAGTCGTCCTGCTACCTTATTTATCGTCTTTTTGATTGTCGTAATCGTCGGAGTAGTCAGTTTTGTCACTTTTTACTTGGGGACGGGTTTCTCTAAGCTGACCTTCGATCCAGAACGTCGCAGACAGCCGCTTGTCCTCCTGTCCTTAGAGCGTTTTGGACCCGAGCATCAAAGCGAAAGGTATGAGCAGTTTCAAAGGAGTCGAACGACAGCCTTCCAAAGCTATGACTACGACGTCGTATTCGAAGGTAGCTCATGGCTTAGTAGTGAGGGAAACCGACGAGAACAGTGGAACCGCGTTGCGATTGAGTCTTTTCCTTTTACCGCCAACTTTGTAAACGCTGCCACGGATCCAGCATATACGGCTATCGAAGATTGGTTCGATGAAGAGAACTTCGATGAGTTCGGTCAGTTCGTTGGGCACGTAAAGTTAACTCAGTCATTCAAGAAACCCGTCGTGTTACTCCTGTCTGACACGACGGCTGACAGCCAACGTGCATTAATACAAGTCGTGAATGAAACACTCGCACCGTTTAGCGGTCATATCGCTTTCGCAACGCCCGTCGTGAAGATCGGTGGAAACACGGAACTGGCAATTAACTATTTCGCATTTATTGAATTCGACGATGCAGGTGAAATGATGAATTGGTTAGTTAATACAATCCGCAAGTCTCGGTTTGCGCAGTTGCGCAGACACATGGACAACCTTTCGCTTGTCGTCGCCACACCAAGCTGAGACTGACGAATACAAGGTGCATCGTTACTTATTCGTGCGCTTTAGACCCCAATTGAAGCACCCGCAAGGAATCAAACAATGCCGATGATTCTCAATGAAGACCAGAACATCCTGAAGGACACTGCGAAGGAGTTCTGCACGGATAACACGCCTATAGGCCAGTTGCGCAAACTCCGTGACGAAGAGAGTGAGGACGGTTTCGATCGAGACACTTGGCAGGCAATGAGTGAACTTGGCTGGGCGGGAATTCCGTTTCCAGAAGAGGTCGGTGGCTTAGGATTCGGTTACAAAGGGCTTGGTGTCGTTACAGAAGAACTCGGTCGCAATCTGGCGGCATCGCCACTATTCGCGAGCGTTTGGGTCGGCGGGACGATCCTGAATCTTGGTGGAAGTGATTCCCAGAAGCGCGAACTGTTAACGAAAGTCGCAAGTGGGCAACTGCTGCTGGCGCTCGCGATCGAAGAGTCTCATCGTCACAACCCGTACGGAATCGCAACAACGGCAGAGTCTTCTGGTGAAGGGCTCGTCATAAACGGATCTAAAACGTTCGTACTTGATGGTCATGTTGCGGACAAACTCATCGTGGTCGCACGTTCTACTGGATCTGCAGGCGACCGGGAAGGATTGACCCTGGCTCTGGTTGATCGCTCGGCGGATGGTGTCAATGTAACGCGAACCAAGATGGTAGATAGTCGAAATGCTGCAAACATCGAGCTAGTCAACGTGAGCGTTAGTACGGACGCGTTGATTGGCGCAGCGGGCCAAGCTGCGGATGTACTAGATGCGGCATTAGACATTGCACGAATCGGTCTGTCAGCAGAGATGCTAGGAAGTGCACAAGAGTGTTTCGAACGCACGATCGCCTATTTAAAAGAACGCGAACAGTTCGGCGTCCCTATCGGTTCATTCCAGGCTCTCAAGCATCGGGCGGCCAATATGTTTTGCGAGGTCGAGCTTTCTAAATCAGTCGTTTTGGAAGCGTTGACCGCGCTAGATGAAGGTCGTTCACCTTCGGATATTGCAGTTCTCGCCAGCCTCGCCAAATCGAAGGTCGGGGAGATGTTTCACACTGTTTCACGCGAAGGCATCCAAATGCACGGCGGTATCGGCATGACCGACGAGTTTGATATCGGGTTCTATTTAAAGCGTGCGGCGGTTGTGGAACAGACGTTCGGCGACATGTACTTTCATCGTAACCGATACGGCGAATTGCAGGGCTACTAGATCGGTCTCAGAAGAGAGACATCTATAGCTAGTGCCTGTGATGGGTGCACCCTCGAGATGTCTCGGTTAACAGAGACCTCTCTAACAACGGAATTTGCGTAGATCCTTTCATTCTTTTGTACTTCGGTTACGCAAAACTCGTTGAAGTTTCGGGGAGAGATCTACGGAACAATCCAGAAATAAAGATAACGATCATTAGCTAGTCCGCCTCTTTCAGACTTCGGTTGCTAATTAATCGAAAAACACCATCTCTTCTAAACCTAAGCTAAAAAGTAGCTTCGGCACTATGATTGTCGTATCGGTGCGGAATTACGTGCATGAAGCACGTTGGGCGAATCGCCTTATATCCCGTTCGCTCGTAAGAGGTGGATGCCATGGACGGCTTCCTTTTGACTCTCATCATCACCTGTCATAGTCGATTTCGACCATTCAGGCGACTCTCGTAACGCTCATGCGACGTACTAAGATCATCTGCACGGTAGGCCCAGCGTCCAATAGCTGGGAGACCATCAAAGGCATGTATGAAGCGGGTATGAACGTACTTCGAATCAACATGTCGCATTCTGACCATGATGATGCTGAGAAGGCGATTCGTTGGATTGGAACGCTTAACCGGAGTTCGCCATTTACAGTCCCCATTTTGCTCGATACATCGGGTCCCGAGATTCGGACGGGTCAGTTAGTGACGCCCATGAAACTGCGCCGGGGGGACGACGCTTGGATATCTTCATCGGTGAACGGTGCGGTGGAGGAAGGATCACCTTGTATCGAAGTCAACTATCCTGATTTCAACGACCATGTGATGGTCGGAGATACGATTCGGCTGGACAACGGTTTGATAAACCTGCGCGTGGTGTCTTGCGAGCGTGATGCCCTGTTATGCCGGGTCGTTGATGGGGGTACGCTCGAGAGTCATAAACACGTGAATCTCCCAGGCGTACACGTCAAATTACCCTCGATCACATCTAAAGACGTGGACGATATTCGATTTGGTCTCGAACACGCCATAAATTACGTTGCGCAGTCGTTCGTGAGGACCGCCGATGACATACGTGAAATGCGCGAAGTGATCGGCGAAAGGCATCAATGGGTGAAGATCATCGCGAAGATCGAAAATCAAGAAGGCGTCGACAACGTCGAGGCAATCGCGAACGAAGCTCACGGCGTGATGGTGGCTCGGGGCGATCTTGGAATCGAGACGGACATGGCAGAACTACCGTTTTTACAGAGGACCATCGTTGAAAAGACGATCCGCGCAGGTCGCCGATGCATCGTTGCCACCCACATGCTCGAGTCGATGGTTGAGCATCCCATCCCTACACGTGCGGAAGTTCACGACGTCGCTAATGCGGTCGAACAGGAAGTGGATGCCATTCTTCTGAGCGCAGAAACGAGCATCGGTGCCTATCCTGTACGTGCTGTCGAGTATGTACGTCGCGTCGCGGAAGCTCAGGAACAGCTACCTGGACTTCGATTTGCAGGTTCGCAACCGAGCGACACCCACCGGCAGCAGCTTGCGTGGTCCGCCGTTGAACTTGCCGAGCGAATTTCTGCTACAGGGATCATCGTTATCACGCGAAGTGGGTGGACCGCCGACATCCTCACGAATTGCGCGCCTCCGACAGTTCCGATCTTTGCGTTTAGTAACGAAAGTCATACACGTCGCCGCCTCGCTCTAAATCGAGGTGTATACGCCTATCGAATCGATTTCAGTAGCAATCCTGAAAAGACAATCCAACGCTGTATTAAGGCATTACTGCGTCGTGAACAACTGCCTGAAGATTCCCCAATGGTGGTCGTAAGCGATGCGGTTGGACTCGGCGGCAAATTCTCAATCCAAATCAGACAGTTGCGGTTGCCGGTACCGTCTCAGAACGCACTGTAGATCATTCGCGCCGCGACAAAATACATCAAGATACCGAAAACGCGGCGAAGGTTATGTCCTTCTACACGGTGTGCAACGTGTACACCTAACGGCGCACAAATTGCACAAGCGATCGCTATCGGAACCAGTGCAGGCAGGTAGACGTAGCCAACCGCGCCTGGAATATCGACCGGTAGACCGTTTAGTATGTAACCAACCGTTCCCGCAACCGAGATTGCGATACCAAGTGTGCTTGCGGCTGCGGTTGCGGTAACGACCTTCGTATTGAAGAATAAAAGCGTAGGAACGACAACATTGCCGCCGCCGATGCCCGCGAGACCGCATATCACTCCCCCGATTGAAGCGAGCATGCCCGTTACGCCGCGTCCCGGCGGGCCATTCTTAACGCGGGGCGCCCAATTGGTGATCATCACGGTAGCAATAACCGTAATAAACAAACCGATGAACAGTTTTGTGGCAGCAGCGGGGAGACGTGTCGCGATGACGGTTGCCAACAACACACCTAGAATCAGATAGACAACCCAGTTTTTTACGATTTGCCAATTCACTGCATTGCGACGAAACTGTGCAATTGACGACGAGAGCGTTGTAAACACGATGGATGCCATTGATGTTCCAAGCGTGACTAACACGACCGTGTTTGCCGGATATTCGGCCGCATCGAACGTTCCTACGGTGTCGAACAGCAGGATGAGTGCGGGTACGACGATCACCCCGCCGCCGAGACCTAATAAACCGCCGAGGAATCCCGCAATCGAGCCAATGCAAAGGCAGATCAACACCAATAAGACGGGATCCACTACGACTCGAAGGCAACGGGGAGTGCGAAGTGTAAGGAGTGGCGTTAAGTCGCTTCACCTACTATTGGTATTGACCGTCACTGCTGTGACATTCAACGTCAACGTAATCGGTCAGGACGTCAGTGTGGCGACCGAACCAGCAGCGGATGTTTACGAAGGTCCACTGGTCAACGGCGTCCGCGAAGGTTTCGGCAAACTCACGTATGCTGATGGTTCAGTCTACGAAGGTGAATTCGCGAACAATCTACCTTCAGGAAACGACGAGACGTTGTTGTTTGCTGACGGGCGCCGTTACCAAGGAACGTTCATTGAAGGTCAGATGCAAGGATACGGAACATTGGAATGGCCAAACGGAGATGTTTATGTTGGTACGTTCAATGCGAACGCCATTACTGGAACTGGGACATTCTTTTGGCAAAACGGCAACGTCACGTATACAGGTACGATTCAAGACGGTAAACGACACGGCCTAGGTGTGATGCTGTGGCCGGACGGCAGGCGCTATGATGGTGCTTTCCGGCAGAATGAACGGCATGGTTTCGGCATTTTCGAAAACGCTGACGGATCGAGTTATCGTGGTTTCTTTGAAGCCGGTCAGCGTCACGGAGACGGTGTGTTTGAAGATGCGGGAGGCGTCAAGGAATTCCAACAATGGAATGCGGGGGAGTTGGTCGTTCGGAAACCGCTTGCGGAAGTGCCGAGGTGTCGTTTAGAAATTGACGGCTACCGGTGGATGTTTGAAAGCGACGAGTGCATCAATGGGGTCGCGCACGGTACGGGGACTGCCGTGAGGGTAGACGGTCTTGCGTATATCAACAATGGACGGTTTGTTGCAGGTTACATGGTTTCCGGAATCATCAGTTCTCTAGCCGGGGAGTCATCAGATTAGATGGAAATCCCAGGCTATCAACTAACTCAGCTCATCAAAACCGGTACCGATCACGAACTGTATTTGGCGACACGTCAAGCACAACTGAATCATTTCGTCGTACGTATTCAATCGTTCAACAGGAATCACGAACGTCAACGTCTATACGTAGAGACCCTTGAGTCTATACAGACGATCCGCCACCCGCAGCTATGCGAAATTGATGACGTGGGCGAACTCGACGATAGCGTATACGTTGTAACGCCTTATTACCCAGGTGGCAGTCTTAGTGACACGTTAGCGTCTGGCATGTCCCTCGCTAGGCTCATACGAATCGCTACGTCTCTATGCGATGCCTTGAACGCCCTCCACAGGCACAGTCAAGCGCACGGCGATATCAAACCTGCGAACGTCGTCTTCGACAACATGGGTTCGCCAGTGCTGATCGATGGTGCTTACTTTGAACCGCAATATTCAGAACGACGATTCACGCCGGGTTACAGCGCACCCGAGGTGGCTCGTGGTGGTGAGCTAACTGCTAAGTGTGACGTATTTAGTCTCGGAATGTTGCTTTACCGCGTTTTGAATGGCGATCTCCCATGGCGCACGGTGGAGACTGACGCGCCACGAACTCGTAGCCGAACGGATGCGCTTCCTCCTTTTGGACCTCAGCACGCACCGTTTCAAGGTCTGATCGAAAGGATGTTGGCGTATGACCCTGAAGAGCGCATGTCAAGCATCGCGAATGTGAAACACGCACTTGAGAACATCAATGCGGATGGCGATTTAAACACAGTTGCAGTGAAGTCAGACTTAATTTCGACCACGGAAATTTCGACGGTGTTGCCAGCACATCCGGAGAGCGCAGATTCCGCCGATGAGCGTTCACGTGCACGACGCAGGATCTCCGCCGTGCATTGGACCGTGGTGTATTCGGTGTGTCTCGTCGGAATCTGGAGTCTTGCCGTTGGACTCTACGAGATTCCGGAAACGAAGCGTCTACTAGCGGAGTATGGGATTTTGGAGAACGCAGCGCTTGTCGAAGCGCGCTTAAACGCAGAAGCGCTCGTCGCTGATCCAAATCAGAACTTACCTTCTATTGTCGCTGCGTATGAGTCAGTTTTGATTATCGAACCTGAAGATCTAGACGCTATCCAAGCCATCAATGACGCACGGACACGTTGGGAGGACGACTTTTCGGCAAGCTTGGCTCAGAATGATCTAACGATCGCCCAGAATCGACTAGACGATCTCCTTGAGATTTTTCCGGACGATAGTCGTTTACAGGTAATGTTTGATGATCTTCAGACGCGTCGATACGCACTGCAGCTCCAGTCGGATACGCTCGCACTGTTACGAGTGACTGCCCAGGAACCGGATGCGTCGGCGGATATGGCATTGAATGCGTTTCGAGAGGTTGTGCGGCTATATCCAGCAAGTGTTGAGGCTCGAAGAGAGCTCGATGGCCTCGCAGCACACTTCTCGGCAGCAGCGACACGTGAGATCGAACTTGGTAACCTTCAAGCTGCGATGGATGCCTTGAGTAAAGCGGGTCTCGCTAATCCGAACTATGCCGAATTGTCGACAGTTCGAGAGCGAATCCAGCGCGCTGCGACACTGCAGGAAGAGATCGAGACTCGCCTAGCTGACGCGCACGGTTTACGTCGTATTGGCCAATTGATCGACCCACCGAGCCGGAACGCAGCGACACTCTTCCATAGCGTATTGACCACGGATCCAGACAATGAAATCGCGCTACGTGGATTGAGCGATGTGAGTAACCTAGTTGTTGCGCAATTCAACGAACACCTACGGTCCCGTGAATTCGGCGCAATTCGCCACATCATTGAACGTGCGAAATCCGTTGGCCTCTACCCAGCTTCAATCATGCACATGGAATCGTCAATGGAACAAGAACTCAACAACATTTCTGAAGCGGCCGATTTCGTTGTATTAGCAGAGCAACTCATTGCGGAAGGGTATATCACAGAACCATCTGATAGTAACGCGGTAACTGCGCTGCGTGAAGCCCGACAGTTAGATTCGACGAATTCACGCATCGACGTGCTCCTTGCTGAATGTGCGACACGCTTGTCCGGTGTCGCATCTGATGCAAGAACATTTGGGCTCGAAGGAATTGCTACAACCTATTCAGCATTGGCGGCGCAGGTAGCTATGGACGTATCTCCCTAGATTACGCCTAAAATCGCGAGTCGGCTCGATCCTCCGAAGTACATGGCAACGACTATCCCGTTCGTTAGGGACATCGAATTTGAATACGGCAAGTGCGACCAACTGAGTCCGTTGATTCGACGTGTTGTCGCCAAAAACCCGAGTGCTTTTACCTACACGGGAACGGGTACCTACATCGTTGGACGCGACCGAGTTGCCGTAATCGATCCAGGACCACGCGACCAGGCACACGTCGACGCCATCCTCGCGGCGACTCAAGGCGAGCAGATTACGACGATCTTGATTACGCACACACATAACGATCACTCCCCGGCGACGGAGTTGCTTCTTAAGCACTGCGATGCACGCACGTATGGATTCGGTCCCCATGGCGCAGGGAAAAACACCGAAGATGAAACGATCGTCGAGGAAGGTGGTGATATGACCTTCCAACCGGATGAGTATGTACGTCACGGTGATACCGTTAGCGATGGCGAGTGGGTCGTTGAATGCGTCTATACACCCGGACACACTTCGAACCATATTTGCTATCGTTTAGAAAGCGAGCGAGTGTTGTTCACTGGCGATCACGTAATGGGTTGGTCGACTAGTGTGATATCGCCGCCCGACGGCGACATGGCTAGCTACATGCGAAGTTTGGAGCTGCTACTTGAGCACACCGACGCGACGTATTGGCCTACGCATGGTCCTGCGATAACTCAACCGCGGTCCCACGTGGAAGCATTTGTCGCGCATCGTCTTGAGCGCGAAGATCAGATCATCGAGCAACTCAAGCAAAGCCGGCATCACATTGCGGATATGGTGCCGATCATGTATCGGGATGTGGATCAACGCTTGCATCCAGCTGCTGCTCGGAGCGTCTATGCGGCGGTTCTCTACATGCTTAAAAAGGAACTCATACGCTGCGAAGGAGAACCTTCGCTCGACGCGCCGTTCTACTTGAACTGAGTGAAAATCCTAAGCGGCGCTCGCTAGTGACGCTCGAAATCTTGGCAACTGTACGGTAATCAAAACACCGGACTGATCACGTAAATTGAACGCGTGTACGGTACCTCCGTGATACTCTGCAATCACGCGCACGATATATAGTCCAAGGCCGAAGTGCGACGTTGATTTACTGCTGCGTCGACTGACCAAACGTTCAAACATCAGATGAGCACTCTCGCCGAGTGTGGGTCCTCGGTTACCAACCGTGATTCGTATGAGATTGTCAAACACCTCAAGTTGAATCTTGATCTGACTGTTTGGTCGGTGAAAATCGACTGCGTTATCGACAATCTTGTCCATCATTTGCTCGATGTGAATGTCCGATCCTGAAACCATCGCAGGTTCCTTAACGCCACTGAACACAAACAACGGTGAATCGCGACCACGGTTTAAGTTCTCGACATAGCTTTTCAGAAGTGCCTGAACATCAAACGATTCGCGCTCTTCGTTTCGCAGAGCGTCTTCGAGATTAGACGCGTCCGCAAGGTTTTGCACGATTGCGCCTATGCGTTGGACACCTCGTTGCGCACTGTTGATGCACTCTTCGCGTTCGGCTTTAGTCTCTGCCTGTTCAAGGTTTTCGAGTGACGTACTAAGGGTATTAAGTGGGTTATTCACTTCGTGACGTAATGTTCGCGGCATGCGCTCGACAAACGCACTGTGTTCTCTAAGTCGTGTCAACATGCCGTCGATGGCGCGAGCTAGATCGCCAATTTCATCTCCAGCATGTACCTCAGACTCTAGCGATGTTCGAGTAAGACGGCCGTATTCGTCGATCGCACCTGCTGCCTCTCGTCGTAACCGTCGAATTCGATAGGCTAAACGGGCGGAGAAACCGACCGTTACCGCTAAGACCAAGAGTAGCGTTAACCCGGAAACAAAGACGATATGGCGTAGTGCGGCCTGTTGGAACGACAGGATCTGATTGATGTCGGATTCGATCGTGACAGCTCCCAGTGTTTCGTTCCGTGATCGAATGGGATACGCTGCCATGACCGTCGGCATTCCAACATCTGACAGGTGCCGAATCGCCGTGGGGTTTCCACTCAATGCATCTTCAAGCGCACGATTGAATCGTTCTCGGGAGTCAGCTACCGATAACTCGGTCCACGTTTCGCCTAGAGTTAAGAGATGGATTAGAGGTCGAATAAACTCGAAGCCGCTCATTAGTCCGGTCGAATTGGTGCTTTCGGTCGCACGGGTGGTAGTACTAGCATCGCTCTCGCCACGAACACGTTGTTGTTGATCGTATACGACTATCTTCGTGTCAACATATTCAAGACCAGCAATGAGGTCCATCGACTCAATCGATCGCAACACGACCAAGTTGAGCTTCTTGCCCGCAGATGAGGCAGTCGTCGAAACGATTTCGCGTTGAATTCGTGAAGCTGAATCGTCGACATCGACAAACGCGAGATTGAAATCTCGCCCGTGAGCCATCTTCGCAATGGGCATGCGAAATTCAACGTGAAAGCCATCGTTACTCCGAATCAGTGAGGCAATCACGTCGTTGATAGGTGTCCATTCGATTGGCGTTCGCCAATCACTCGCCATGCGATAGCCTGTACCGAATCCTTCTGTGGAGAAAGTCAGCGCAATGCGGGCACGTTGACCTGTCGCATCGGTGAATTCAATCCGGATGTGGTCTGCGGTATTGAGACTCAGTTCGGACAGGTTTCGATATACAGCGATATCGTCCTTAATGTCAATAAAACCATAAAGCTCATTGACTTGCTCACCGAGCGTCAGTTCAAACGACGCATCTGTTTCCCCCTGGGCGGCAAATCTACGGTTGCTTTTAAGCGCATCTTCATCCCAATCCCCAATTGAACCGTCAATTGGGATCGGCTGATAGAGTGGCAGAGCGTAGAGTGACTCATATTCATCCAATTGCACAGGGAGTTCATTGAAAAGGTCGTCGCGCTCGTTGAATAGGGCGGCGACGCCGCGAGCAATGAGCAGCTGCGCGTTTTGTTGTCCTTGGATTAGAAGCCGTTCCATCTCGACTAACTGCACATAGGACAACCAAGGTACGGCTAATAGCACGAGCCCTATGAGGAGGAGCTTGCTGACTAGTCGAGGACCGCGAATCCTCCCGCTTGACGCCATGACGTTGTCAAAAAGCTAGCTGCTCGACCAACGGTAACCGAGACCGTACTCACTCTTGATCGCCGCGAACTGCGGGTCGACGCTCTCGAATTTCTTACGGATATTGCGCATATGTGTGTTAATCGTGTTGGTCGTTACAACGTTGTGCATAGTGGCTTCTTTGAGATTTTCGTAACTTACGGCTGATCCCGGCGGCGCGACCAGTCTTGCAAGCATTCGAAATTCCGTCCCGGAGAGATTTATCTGCTCATTGTCCCATGAGACTAGCAAACTCTCATTGTCGATGGTCAGTTTACCGATCGTTTTAGATTGTGAAAGGTCCGGTTCAGGTTCGAGGCGTGCTTCGTGTATTCGTATGAGTGACGATATACGTGCCACAAGGTAATCCAATGAAATCGGCTTCGGTAGGTAGTCCCATGCTCCTAGTCGTAGACCGTTTATTTTGTCGTTTTCGTTAATTCGTTCGGTAAGAAAAATAATGGGTAGCTTGGGGAATCGAGTTAGGAGATCCGCGCATAGATCAAAGCCACCGTCTTCGTCATCACCGAGAATGATGTCGAGTACGGCGAGATCGGGTTTCGTGTTTTCGAGCCCTTCGAGTGCTGACCGTCGGTCGGTGAATTCGATCACGTCGTAGCCTTTCTTTTCGATAGCGTTTCGATAGTTCTTGCGTTGATCGATTTCGTCTTCGACGATCGCGATTGTGTGCGGCATGTGGCGTAAAAGTGATTACTACGGCAGATTAGACCTGTGCAAGGGTACCAAAATTCAATATGCGATTGAGTGACTAAGTGTGACGAGGTTTGGCCGTGTGAGGCTTAGTTTAGGAATGTTGCTGTGACGACTGGTGACTCGCATTTGGTATCCATTGTTGGACCAGAGTCGACAGGTAAGACTACGTTGGCACGAGAACTCGCAAGCGTGCAGAACGGCGTGTGGCTACCGGAATACGCGCGTGAATTCCTCGCGGACATCCATTACACCGAGAAGCAAGTGCATGATGTCGCACATGAACAGCTGCATCGCGAACAGGATTTCGTGCGAGCCAAACCACGCTTTGGCGTCCTGGATACAGATGGGGTGGTATTACGAATTTGGTTTGAAGAGAAATTTGGCTACGTTCCAGATTACATAGATCGACACCTGGAACACCAGGTTGCGAGAACCTATTTACTTACTTACCCGGATTTGCCATGGGCATTTGATCCACAACGTGAGTCGAAGACGGATCTACCGCGTCTTTTCAAGATATATGAACGGGTACTGTACGAACTGAAGTTTGACTTTTCTATCGTTCAGGGCACAGGACGTGAGCGCGTGCGCTGTGCAATTGATTGCCTTCAAATGACGGGAGTGATTTGCGATCACTAAGGAGCTTTCAGATCGGCTCAAACTCTTCCAGTAACCAAACGTTGAATCTCGATCTCGGTGTCGTACTTCTGCTTAACGATGCCTTCGTGATCACTGCCGTGACGTAGTCGATCCAACGCCCAGGCGTGTTCGCGGATTTGATAGAGAATGCGGGTACGTCGAACGTGTTCGGCATCGAAGTGTGGGTCGTAACCACTAATGCACCTTTCGAAGTCCGTATCGCCAAATTCCAATCCATAGCACAGACCGACGACATCGAAAATTGGGTCGTTGTCGCCTGCAGACTCCCAATCAAGCGTACAGAAACCTGTAGGGGTCTTGATGACATTCCAGTCATTAAGCTCGTTGTGACAACCACAGAGTCGCTGTGGCTCCCATCGTAGTGAGTGATAGATCGATTCGAGTGTTTCAGAGAGCCGGAGGCCCTTCAGGTAACCGTCAATAATGGGTTCAACTCGGTAGGTCCGGATACCACCCGGTATCTTTGAATGAAGCTCAAGCATGTATGTCGCCGCTACCTCAGGCGTTATGGGTGAGTTGACGAGTAGCTCGCCTTGAACGAATCCGGTGACCATATCGCCACGGGTCCGGTCATATGCCAGAACTTCGGGAGCTAACGGGTTTTCGAGGTACATATATTCGCGGTCTGGCGCGACGGACTGCGGATTCTTGAGACGCAGCACGGCATCGACACCGTCGACGCGTAGAACGTAGTTTCGGTTGCTCCAACCACCTTCGAGATATTCGATGACCTCGATCTGGCGAGCGTCGGGTAATAACTCCCGTGCACGATCTATAACTTCTGTAGCGCCCTTCATCTAGGATCGCAATCGAATCTTCAACGATCAACTCATAATACTTGGCGAATGGAAGTCACCTTCACGCAATTTGTGCGCGCCCTCCGGAAAGCAAGTATCCGCGTATCGCCAGCGGAAACGCTGGACGCGTTTGCCATCATTAATCGTATCGGCATTTCCGACCGTGATTTTCTTAAGAACGCACTTGGTCTAGCGCTAGCGAAAACCTTGCCAGAAAAACTCGCATTCGATGATACGTTTGAGCGGTTCTTCGAACAACTAGGTTTTCGCGAGCCACCAAAACGCGCCATGCTTAACTCGTTCGAGAACCAAACGTTAGATTCTGAGACGCGAGCTCGTTTGGGTTATCCGTTAGCGGACGGTATTAGCGAGATGCTCGATGGGAATCGCGAGCTTTTGACCGAAATGATGCAGCAAGCAGCGAGTCAACTTCATATTGACGACATCGTTGCGCTCCGGGAGAAACGTTCTTTCGAGATGCGGATTGCGGAATCCATGGGTTTACCTCGACTTGAGCAGTACCTCGCAGATGATCCTGAGGCGGATATTGCGCCCCTGTTGCGCTACCTCAGGCAATACCTATACAAGGAAGTTAAGGACTATGTAGATGGTCAGTATCGACTCCACGTAGATCCGACCGCCAAACGTGCAATTCTCGAAGCGGCACTCTCAGCACATTTGAATCGACTCCCGCCTGAGTACTACGTTGAGGTGAGGCGTGTTGTTGAACGTCTCGCCAGGCAATTCAGAAAAGCCTATCGCCGCCGCGCTAAACGCACGCAGCGTGGACTCCTTGAATACAAGCGGACGATTCGACAGAACATGGCGTACGATGGCAACGTCTATGAACTGCACTGGCGAAAAGTTCGGAAAGAACCTTCGACGGTTTACGTTATCTGCGACGTTAGTAACTCAGTTTCAAGTATCGCTCGTTTCTTGTTGCTATTTCTCTATGAGCTAGTCGACATCTTGCCACGCGTCCGAGCTTTTGCGTTCTCGAGCGAGCTTGGCGAGGTAACGGATGTGTTCAGATCTAAGGCTTCGGAAGCAGCGATCGAGGAAGCGTTGTTCGACTGGGGTAAAGGCAACACCGACTACGGACGTGCGTTTTTCGACTTTCGCCAGCTCGTCGGGAAGGATCTCAACAAACGCGCAACCGTCATTGTTCTCGGTGACGCTCGTTCGAACTTTTACGATCCGGGGATTCCTATAGCGGCAGAACTATCGAAACGCGTCAAGCAGTTGTTCTGGTTAAATCCTGAAGTTCGATCGCAATGGCGTGAAGGTGACTCGGAGATGACGCGCTTTGCGCCGTTCTGTACGGAGGTTTTCCTCTGTAATCAACTACATCACATTGAACGCTTTGCAGACCGCTTGATGACGAGCGTGCGCTAGTCAGTTCACTCCTACAACTTCGCCGAGAGTCGGTCCGATTTCGTCGTTCACGACTAAGTCAGCGATGACGTCCAATGGCGTCGGATCGCGGTTCAATATAACGAGGTTTGCTCCGCTACGTTTCGCGAGTTCTGGCAGGCTCGCAGCAGGATAAACCTGTAAAGAAGAGCCGACCACTAGGAATAGATCGCAATGCTCACTTGCGTACACCGCATACATCAGCACGTCCTGTGGTAGTGCTTGACCGAACGAAATGGTTGCCGTTTTGATGATGCCGCCACAGATCGCACAAGGTTCAACGTCTCCTTCTGTCCGGAATTGGCTTTCAAGGTCATCTAGTTCGTAGCGTTCATCACAGGTAAGGCATTTCGCAAACTTGGCATTGCCATGAAGCTCGAGGACTTTCTCGTCTGGCACACCTGACGCTTGGTGCAAGTTGTCAACGTTCTGCGTGACGACGACGGTCGCTTTACCCAGATCCATCAGATGTGCGATGGCGCGGTGGCCGCGATTCGGTGTCGCGTTTGCCATCTTGTCCTCGCCCTCGAACTTTCGTTCCCAAGATTTCCTTCGGGTCTCAGCGGAACTAACGAAATCATTAAAGTCGGTAGGCTTTATTTTTGTCCATAGTCCGGTGCCTGGGCTACGAAAATCAGGGATGCCTGACTCGGTACTTACACCAGCTCCTGTGAATATCACGATGTCTTCAGCGTCTTCGATCATGCTGCGAAGCGCGGACAAGCGCTCAGTCCTTGTCACAGATCGCCGTTTCCTGTCGTTTGATTAGCTACGTATGCCAATACGTCCCGCGCAAGCTGCGTCGCGGGTGTATGTGTTGAATCGACGGTGAGATCATATTCGAAGCACTCGTTCATGATGTCCCTTTGCGTTTCTGCTGTACCTGGGAAACGACCAGGTCGCAATCTCTCGCGGCGCAGGAGTTCAGCTCGATCGCAGACAACGCGCACGAGTGTCGTCTTTAACCCGATGAATGTCGAAACCAAGTCATCCGCGGCGTGGGGGTGGTTTACGTAATGGTCGACAATGACGTGATGACCGGTACGCGCGAACGAAGCAATCGCCTGGTGCATGCCGTGTAGCATCGTCAGCGCGTGCGTACCGAGCTTAATGTACGCTTTGACGACACCGTCGTCTGGTGCCGCGACGACGTTTAGTCCAGCGTAACCGGGTGATCCTTCTGGAGAATTCAGACCACGAAAACGATCGGGCAAACCGTCACGAAACTGGTCAAAGGCGAACAACTGATAGGGTTCATCCGCAGATGTTTGAATCGCCTTCGCGAGTGTCGTCTTACCCGCGCTTGATGTTCCATTAAGTACGATGACGTTTCCAGTCACGCGCTAGCCTCAAGCCAGCTCGGTCGATCGTTCCATTCGGCAACGTAGCGATTGCTGAACTCAGTCGGATCATGATTTTGAGTGCCAACGTGTTCCAGATTAATGGTCGCAAGAACGCAACCCGCTCGGACGGCGTCTCGCCATGATGCGTTTGAAAGGTGTGCGTGTACTAACCCAGAGCGAAATGCGTCCCCGCATCCTGTGGGATCGATTCGCTCTCGAGGTTGCGCAGCACGCTCGGAATACCAAGCGCCGTTCGATTTAAACATCACACCTTCAGATCCTTGAGTCACGATGGTCAATTCCAATCTCTGATCCAAGTTTTTCACTTGGTTTTCGAAGATCTCGTGTTCAAAGCGATTAAAACACATCACTGAAGATGCTTCTACCAGTGCGTCGCAATCATCAGGCGTGAAGGCAGTCGTACATTGACCAGGATCACATAAAAATGGCAGACCTCGGTCTCTACATACGTTCGCTGCTGGAATCATGTATTGTGGTTCAATTGGTGCGATAACGACAAACTCGATCGGCTCTGCGAGAGAATCCATAAGAGCTTCAAGGTCAGCTCGGAAGTTCGTCCGAGGTTCACCTGCATAAAAAGCCGTAAATTGGTTTTCCTCAGGATCGGTAAGGATGAGCGCGTGGGCACTAAGCGCATTTTCGCTCGATTGCTTTAAGCCGCGCTGATCTAAACCGACATCGATTAGGTGCCGTGCATAGTCCGCATCCATCGCACTACCGACGTCTGCGAATGGAACTGCGTGATGTCCAAGTCGGTGCAGAGTTACGGCGATGTTCATCGCACATCCACCAAAGCCCTTTCGCATGCGACTCAATTGAATTGATAGGTTCAACGCTTTGGGTTCAGGAAGCGTTGAAAAAGAGTGGGGATACGTCCCGACGAAATCTATGGCATAGGTGCCGACAACAAGGATGGTGGACATGTCGAACCGTAGCAAACAGTTAGTATTGTGCCACGAATAGGTTTGAGACTTCGATATTGTCGGGATTACAGGGCATTCTTGGTATCGCGATCATCCTGTTGATCGCATGGGGATTTAGCGAGAATAAGGGAGAGGTGCGTTGGACGACGGTTGGTTTAACGCTTGCGGCTCAAATCGTGCTTGCGTTCATTCTGCTCAAGGTACCGTTTATTTATCAGGTACTTGCAGCACTTACAACGGTATTCGACGGGATTCAGACTGCGACGATGGAAGGTACGCGGTTTGTTTTCGGATTCCTCGGCTCTGACGCGAATATATTCCCAGAGGATTATCCGTTTCTGCTGAGCGATAACGCTTACGTACCGATGTTTGCGTTCGTCATATTGCCACAGATCCTCGTGTTCAGTATCTTGGTTGCGGTGCTCTGGCATTGGGGCATATTGCCACGCGTGATTAAGGGGATCGCGTGGGTCATGCAGCGGAGTTTGCATATCGGCGGCGCAGTCGGTTTAGCGGCGGCGGCGAGCCTGTTTGTAGGGATGGTTGAGTCACCCCTCGTCATCAGAGCTTATCTGAATTCGTTGTCGCGCTCTGAGTTTTTCATGGTGATCACGTGCGGAATGGCAACGGTCGCAGGTTCCATCATGGGCTTATATGCGGCAATACTCGGCGACGTGCTCGGTGATGCCATCGGTCACATCATTACCGCATCCATGATCAGACTGGTCTGCCGCAGCTGAGAACGCGGCCGCGCAGCTGAC
>JAPOVY010000104.1:71594-78025 GCA_026707905.1 Gammaproteobacteria bacterium
ATCTTTGGCGCGATCTTGATCGCTCGCATCATGATCCCGGGCGACAAGATCACGGGCGTGGATGAAATGAGCGAAGACGGACTGAGTTACGACAGCACTGTTGACGCAATAACAACGGGTACGACCTTCGGCGTACGGTTGGTCGTCAACGTTGGGGCGATGTTGATCGCTCTCATCGCGTTGGTCGCTTTGGTGAATCTGCTCCTTGGTTGGGCTGATACATCGATTCGAGAATTGTTCGGCATGGTCGTATCCGCTGACTACGAGCCATTGACCCTTGCGACGATTCTGGGCTGGGTGTTCGCACCTTTGGCGTGGGCTATGGGTATCGAATGGCAGGATGCAGCCGCAGCAGGTAGTTTGCTAGGATCCAAATTCGTCCTGAACGAATTGGTTGCGTACTTTCAACTCGGAGAAATAGGTCCGTCGCTACAGCCTCACACGAACTTGATCATGACCTATGCGTTGTGTGGCTTCACCAATCTCGGTAGCGTTGGAATACTGATTGGTGGCGTTTCGACTATCGTGCCAGAGCGTCGCGACGAACTGCTCCAGCTTGGTCCGCGAACGCTTATATCCGGTACGTTGGTAGCGTGCCTAACTGGCACAATCGCAGGTCTGTTACACCTGTTCTAGCGCGACGCTCTTTTCGGACGCGATCTATCCGTTAGCCCGGTCCCGACGCGAATGTCGGATTAGCAACGCCGGCAAGACGCGCTGAGTCCATTACGTGTGTGATGGTGTTTACCGTCGAGTCGTCGTGCGGTTGAATGACGACGGGAGCTTCCGGGTTCTCTGCATGCAGTCGTTCAATATTGGCTCGAACAGCTTCGAATGCCACGTCGCGCGCGCCGATGATAATCCGATCGCGACTCGTTATGCGAACGACGATGCTCTTCTTGTCGGGATCAATATTAGGTGGCTTGTCGTCCTCGGGCTGATTGACATCGATGCCAATCTCCTTGACAAACGTCGCGGTGACGATGAAAAAGATCAGCATGATGAACACCACATCCAGCATAGGCGTGAGATTGATCTTTTCGTCACCTTCTTGTTCTTGACTGGAACGCCGTCGTCTCACGGAACTACCTTTTCTGGCTAAGTGGCCGCTGCCACGAATATCTCGTGTCGGCTATTGTATAGAGAAGGTCTCATGAAGTCTGTCGAGGAAACCTTTGGCTATTCGTAGGACACCAGTTCGACACTCACGCCATCAGGCGCTTCGATAAACGCGATGGTTGCACGGCCATTGGAACGTGGTTGCATGGTGACCTTTGCACCTTTGGCTGTCAAATCTTGCACAGCCGCCACAACATCCTTTACTCGAAGTCCTATATGATCGTGGCCTAGACAGGTGTGTGGTCCACTCGCTTGTTGTGTTACATCTGAATCCACGGTGGAGATGAGAATCGTCTGGTCACCAAGGTGCATGTTGCAGCGAGGTAATCCGTTGGCACCACTTGACTCTTCGATTTTTGCGCCGAACATCGATTCATAAAACCGACCGGCGTGCATTGCATCGTGACTCATAAGGTGAATGTGATGTGGGTGGTATTGCATCTGTCGATTACCTGAGACGATACATCATCGATATTTTGCGATTGGAACCCGTGGGGTTATGTGAGTCGAAGCCGGACAGGTTGACCGTACGTTAGTCGTCGCCACAGCCATTCCAATGGACCGTAGCGATAGGACCTTAGCCATATAGGACTTACGATCAACTGCGCCACCCAGATTGCAAACACTACGTAGTAGATTTCGTGAAATCTGAGTTGTCCGAATAGCCCGAATCCTATGAATATGGCGTTACAAATCACCGATTGGGTGATGTAGTTCGTCAGCGCCATCTTGCCGACGGCGGACAATGTATCGCGAACGCGTGGTAGCCACGACATCTTGCAGATGAGCATGATCAGACCAATGTAGCCGAACGACATCGCCATACGACCGATATCGTATGTACCGTAAGTGAACGTGCTACGGTAATTGTGTTGAATCGAGTCCAACTGTTCCCATGCGTTCACGGAGAGCCCGACACCAAATCCGATAACAATCATTGAAACGTAGAGTCCCGTCGACCGACTCGCATCAAACCAATGGAGTTTGAAGAGCGCCATACCGAGCATCATGTAGGCTAGTGATTCCCAGAAGAGGGATACCAGCCCAAATACCAAGTAGTAATAGGTCGTTTCTTGGGCGTTAAGAGCGAATGCAGTCAGATAACCTGCTCTACGTGTTTCGACCTCCGTTTTCAATTCCTCGTGCGAAGTAGACTCGATCGGCATCGCCGCCATGATGTCAATTGCGGCTACTTCTTCGGCTTCTAGCGTTTCGCCTCGCTCTACCTTTTCCTGTGCTACTTCTGCGATAGGACCGTAGTAATCCTGTGCCAACATGCCAGCCAGTTTGAATAGGTCGAGCAAAACGATGACGACTAGAGCGACCGTGATAAGACGTCGAACGGACCATCCACGCGCGAAGTACAAAAACAATCCCATTACACCGTAGAAGAACAGGATGTCGCCGTTCCATAGCAGGATATACCCGTTAATCAATCCAAAAACGATCAACCAACCGGTTCTCCGGTAATAGATCTTCGTTAGGTTTGAACGACGTTCATCGCTTGCGAGACGATCGGTAAACAACAGCACACTTGCTCCGAACAGCATGGTGAATATCGCACGCTGCGAACCTTCTACAGCGATCCAACTCGTCCACCATGCAACTTCGTCAGCACCGAAATACTCACCCCAGATTGTGGGATTACTCGCGACATCGAACGGAAACGCGAAGAACCAAATGTTGATCGAGAGAATGCCTAGCACGGCAACCCCTCGCAACACATCGATAGAGGCGATTCGTTCTCGAGGATCAGTCGCGGGTGTTAAGAGTGCGTGTGGTGCGTCAGACATGGGAGTCGAGTCCCTATTTGATGTGATGCTTGAAGGCGAGTCCTGATTCTAGGAACCATCTGTGAATGGCTACAACCACTCTCGCGGGTTCCGCAGACACTCGAGCAACTCTCGTTGTTCATCAGTTTCCGCTTTGACTCCATAGACCCAATTCGCGCGTGGCGGCATAGAAGCTAGTACGGATTCGACTCGCCTTCCACTTTGTAGTCCGTATCTGGTACCTCGATCATGAATAAGGTTGAATTCAGCATACCGACTGCGTCGGTGCAGCATCCATCCTTCGTCTTCGGGGGTGGTCAGTGAGTCTTTCCGTAAATTGAAGATCGCCGTGTAGGCTGCACGAAAGTGTTCACAAACACGCAACGCGAGGTTGAAGCAACTTGGAAAATCTGGCTCGTTTAGGTCATCGAAGAACAAGCCACCAATTCCGCGCGCTTCGTGCCTATGTGGCAAGCAAAAGTACGTGTCGCATTGTCGTTTGAATTTGTGATATTGCGCTTCATCGCGGCAGGTGTCGCGCGCGTGTTCATGCCAAGTAATTGCGTCGTCTTCGTAGAGGAAATGTGGCGTTAGATCCATACCTCCGCCGAAATACCAGTGTCCATCGCCATGGTCGACGTTAAAAAACCTTACGTTCATGTGAGCAGTAGGGATACGCGGCAATCTCGGGTGTACGATCACTGAAAGCGCGGACGCAGAGAATGGTTTTCCGGCTAAGTTTGGGTTCCGTTCAGACGCAGCAGGAGGTAGTTCTTCGCCCTCGCTGTGCGTAAAGCTACAAGCCGCTTTCTCAATCAAGTCACCGTCGCTGCAAACGCGTGGTCGAGCGATCGATTGAGTGTTCTCGATAGGGTCTGTTTCGGCTACCTTTACGCTTGGATCAAGCGTTTGCGTAAGTGTGTCCCAAGTCGCGCCTTGTTGTACCATGAACGCGTCCCGAACGGATCCTACATGATCGACTCCGCCAGTGGGCTCAGCCATAGCTAGACAACGCGAGCTTCGTGAAGCGCCGCAATCTCCTGATCTGTGTAACCCAAATCCGCAAGGATCGTGTCCGTGTGCTCACCTAACAAC
Organism: Gammaproteobacteria bacterium; assembly: GCA_026707905.1. Classification (GTDB taxonomy): domain Bacteria; phylum Pseudomonadota; class Gammaproteobacteria; order Pseudomonadales; family Azotimanducaceae; genus Bin55. The sequence continues at coordinate 75,581 of JAPOVY010000104.1, forward strand.
GGCGCTCGACTCTTAATCGAATTGTCGATCGTCGAGAAGTTCATTGGCATACGCGCGACCGGTGCCATGCCTTCTACACCTGGGAAGGCTGAATCTACCAGAAAGTTCATCGCTGCGACTTGCTCGTTCTCAAGTGTTTGTTGCGGCGCTAGTACTTCACCGCAAGGAATTCGTGCTGCCTCGAGAGTTCCTACGACCTCTTCATTTGTGCGATCCTGGGTCCATTTCTGCATTCGCTCACTGATTTCTATCGCATTCTCACCGCGCGCTTCATCTGACGCGAACTTGGGATCTTCGAGCCAATAGGGCTCACCCATCAGCGTTGCCCAACGCTCGTATAGTGGATTGCCAACAATTTGTACAAGTATCCAGCCGTCGCTTGTTTGAAATACGTCGGAAGGCGCGGCCGTTTGGCCGCGATTGCCGGATGCAATTCGGTTGTTTTTCAGGAAATGTTGTTCGATCAAAGTCCCATTGGCAATCGAAAGTGCGGATGCGAGCAATGCACCTTCAACGTGCTGACCTTCGCCCGTCTGGTTTCGATGCATGATCGCCGCTATCGTTGCGAGTGCGTTCAACGTAGCTGTCATAAAGTCAACGTACGGGAAATAGTTTTTCATAGGTTCATCGGCATAACCCGTCATATGCATATTGCCTGACATGGCTTGGGCAACACCGTCAAAACCCACGCGCGTTGCATAGGGACCCTTTGAACCAAACGCGGTACTTGACGTTAAGATGATGTCGTGTTTGATCGCTTTCAAACTATCGTAATCCATGCCCATCGTCCCGAGTGTGTCAGGGGGAAGGTTGGCGACGACAACATCGGCAGTAGCAACTAGCCGCTTAAGAACTTCCGCACCTTCGGGTTTACGTGGATTTAGCGTGAATCCGAGCTTGTTTCGGTTTAGTTGCAAGAAACCGGATCCGGGTAAGTCCTTTCCGATCGGCGCGGTGAATCGGTCCTCGCTACCAGCAACCTTTTCTACCCGAATTACCTCTGCACCTAAATCACCAAGTAGTGCGCCGCAAAAAGGACCCGCTATATAACGGCCGAAATCAAGAACACGGGTGCCTTCTAATACAGACAAGACTCATTACGATCGGTGATTTTGGGGCGGAGATTATGCAATCCGTAGACTTCCGCGTGTTATGAGTGAGGACTGGAAATCGTGCTTAGAAGACGGGTGGTCGACGTTGCATCGAGTGCTCGTGCCCTTACGTGGTCGTGACCCGGACGAGGTTCAAGTACAGCTCTACAAACATTCATTTAATTTCGCGAATCTAGCGACAGCGAACCATCTCATCGAAGCGCATATGGGACGCGAAGACGCTGATTCGCTAGATTTTCGACTAAGTCGCGAAGTGGTCTCGTATTGGCTCGCGAATAGCTTGCGTGAGTTAGACGACGATGTTCGAAATTACTCGGACGCAACGGTCGGCTTGAACCGAACTTCAACGACTTTTGTTCGGAAGGTCTGTCATCCAAATCGATTGGGACAAGTTCACGAGTTATTAGCACAACTCAATGGGAATATCCCGTGGGAATCGATCGATCCGGAAAAGGACGCAATGCGGACATCCGTACGAAAGTTCTCGGACGAGGTTGTAGCACCAGCCGCAGAAAAAATACATCGTAACGATGAAATGATTTCACCTCAAATCTTGGACGGGGTAAGGGAACTAGGGTGTTTTGGTTTCAGTGTCCCTTCTGAATATGGTGGGTTGAAGCCTGGTGATGGTGAGGACACGACCGGTATGGTCGTTGTAACTGAGGAATTGTCTCGCGGTTCTTTAGGTGCTGCAGGAAGCCTGATCACGCGTCCGGAGATCATCGTTCGTGCTCTATTAGAAGGCGGAACGGAAGCACAACGTCGTCGCTGGTTGCCTGGACTCGCCGCTGGCGATCCACTCTGTGCTGTTTCCGTGACTGAACCAAATACGGGCTCAGACGTTGCATCGGTTGCACTCAGTGCTAAGAAAAGCGAGGGTGGATGGTTACTAAATGGTGAAAAGACGTGGTGTACGTTTGCAGGCAAGGCAGGTCTGATCCTTGTGCTCGCGCGTACGGATCGGGATGCAACCCCGCCGCATCGCGGCTTATCGCTGTTCGTTATTGAAAAGCCAAGCACTGACGATCACGAATTCACTGTTCAATCACATGGTGGGGGCACGGTCTCTGGCAAGGCGATATCGACTTTAGGTTATCGAGGTATGCACTCTTTCAGCATGCACTACGACGACTACTTCGTTCCAGATGACGCACTCGTTGGAGAAGCTTCGGGACTCAATCGTGGGTTCTACTACACGATGCGAGGCTTCTCGGGCGGGAGACTTCAGACTGCGGCGCGTGCGGTTGGACTGATGCAGGCTGCTTACGAGGCAGCGTATCGGTACGCCGGCGATCGGATCGTATTCAACAAGGAGATTCGATCTTATCCGTTG
>JAPOVY010000132.1:0-7097 GCA_026707905.1 Gammaproteobacteria bacterium
CCCCGCCGTCAGCGGAAATATCGTTCGGGGAGAAGACAGTACCAAAGGTTTTCGTTGTACGACCAACCTCCACATCGAGCGCGCTCACCGTCGATTTGACCGGTGAAGTTTCGTTAGCTAGGCGCGTTGAAATTCGTTCTCAGGTAACAGGTCGAGTCACGTTCGTGTCGCCCGCCATGCGAAATGGCGGTTCGTTCAACGCGGGTGAAACCTTAGTTACGATCGACCGCACCGATTTGGAACTCGCGCTGGAAATGGCGCACGCATTTGCGGATGCACAACGAGCTCGTGTTCGCAAACATGAATTCGAGGGCGAGCTAGCGAGTGAAGCGTTTCGCCGAGCCAACCCAGGTGAACAGGTACCTGACATCATCGCGCATGCACCTCAAGTCGAACGCTTTCGTGCCCGTCTACGCGGTGCACTCGCCGCCGTTCAGCAGGCAGAACTTGATCTGTCTCGTTCTGAACTCTCGTTACCTTTTGCCGGTAAGGTATTGCGCTCATAAATAGCGGTCGGCGATCTGATCGGACCTCCCGCAGCACTTGGAACGGCTTATACGAACGATGCCTTGGAAATCAGCTCGCAACTGAGCATCCCTGAACTAAACGCAATCGGCGATATTGCGGGGCGAACTGCGATCGCATCCGTGGATGGTAAGCAATACGATCTAATCGTGGATCGCATCGCGTGGGAGCGGGATCGCAACAGTCGATTGGTAACAGTCTTCTTTAAGTTCGTCACGAACACACCGGTCACCGTTGATGTACAGCCCGGTTCCTTCGCTGAGCTGACGGTTCGAGGGTCGATGCGAGAGAATGTGTTTTTGCTCCCGAATTCCGCACGTCAACTCAACGACACCGTATGGTATGTTCGAGGCGGCGCCGTGTTCGATTTGACACCTGTGACTCAAGGTCGAACGACAGCGGGATGGCTTGTCGAGGCGTTCGATTACGGGGACGGTATTTTGGTAGGAACGTACCCGGGCGTTCGATCTGGCAGTGAGGTCGAACCGGTCGTACGATGAGCGACGCTGGGCTTGCACACGCCGGATCACAAAGTACCGGCGGTTGGATCAGCGCCTTCGTACGCAATCCCGTGCTTGGCAAGCTCGTTCTCATACTACTGATTGTCGGCGGACTAGTGGCAAGTGTGCGGATTCCCGTTCAATCGCTGCCAGAAGTGGACTCTCGCGTCGTTGAAATTCTTGTCCCCTATCCCGGTGCGATGCCGACGGAAGTCGAGGACGACATTAACCGCAGGCTCGAAACGTCGCTGTTAGCGGTTCCCGGTGTTCGCGGCGTAACCGCAGATGCGTCTGAAGGTCTCGCACGGGTATATGCAGATATTGAACCCTTCATCAATGCGGACGAAGTGCGTTACGACATTCGTACCGCGGTCGAGCGCATCGAGAACTTTCCTCCACCCTTCGCTGAACGTCCCGAAATCCGCCTACAAAAACCCGAATCATTGGTGTTGACGTTAGCGATTGTGTCGGATGTACTTGATCAAGCAAATCTTCGGATCGCTGCGGAAGACTTGCGATCTGAGATTCTCAGTTTACCCTCCGTGGATGTCGCCTCGTTCGTCGCGGTCCCTGATCGTCAAATCACGATCGAGATCAGTGAGGAGCAACTTCGAAGATATGACACCTCGATCCGCCGCATCGCTGCAGCGATATCCGAGTCGTCAATCGATCTCTCATCAGGTGAATTGCGTACGGAAGCTGGCAGTTTGGTACTGCGTACACGCGCGACACGCCTGACCGGGCAGGAATTCAACGACGTCGTACTCGCTTCAAACGAATACGGTTCGGTCGTAACGATCGGAGATGTTGCGAAAGTCTTCGACGGATTTGTCGACAGTCCAATAACGAGCACGCTCGACGGGCGTCCCGCGATATTTCTATCCGTAAACCGTGCCTCAAATAGAGGCGAACCCCTCGTAGTCGTTGACGACGTTAAGACGCTCTTGGCGAATTACGATGTACCGTGGGGAATCGAAATTTCAGTTTGGCATGACGCGACCGTTAATCTGACGAGAAATCTAAGAGGCTTGCTGCTTAACGGTCTACTCGGGTTCGCGCTTGTGTTCTTCGCACTAGCGATGGTTTTTGATTTTCGAATCGCGGTATGGGTTGCGCTAGGGGTACCAGTTTCCTATCTAGGCGCGATCATGCTCTTTCCGTCGCTGGACATATTCATGGGGACGATTCCAATATTCGCGTTCTTTCTGGTTACAGGCATCGTCGTCGACGACGCAGTAGTCGTGGGTGAGAGCATCACGCTACAGCAAGAGCGACAACCCGGAATTGACGGTGCTATCACAGGCGCCCGTGACGTGCGGGATCCAGTTTTGGTCGGCGTGATGACAACGATGCTCGCGTTTGTGCCGCTCATATTTACGTACGGTATGTTTGGGCAGTACATCCAAGTCCTTGCCGTCGTCGTCATTCTTGTCTTGTTAATGTCGTTGGTCGAGGCATTCTTCATTCTGCCGTCTCATCTATCGCGATCAGAACCTTGGAGTCGCGGCGTGCTTGTGAAACTACAGGTCCGCACGAATCGCGGACTGGACGCATTGCGCGATCGTGTTGTAGTTCAGTGGCTCGCGATTGCGATTCGTCGACCCGTTCTTACGATTCTGGTGAGCGTCGCGCTCGTCGTCGTGAGCATTGTCGTTGTCACAACCGGTGCCGTGCGATTCCTTTACGGCAACTATTTGGTCAATACTCAGATCGTTCGAGCAGACATTCGCTTCCCCATTGGGACGCCATTCGAGATCACTACCGATGCGGCGAATCACGTCGCTAACGCGGCTCGTCGGATTAATGATGAATCCGGCGAAGAGATAGTCCGCTCCGTCGCAGTTGTCGTGGGCGATCCCATGGTGCTTGCCCCGCAAATGTCAGACATGGGTTTACCAGGTTCTGCTGGCGCCGCCACACACCTAGCCTCTGTCATCGTCCATCTTCACACCGACGCGGGGGTCTTTCCACTAGGGTTTGACGTAGAGCAACATTGGCGGAAGAATCTCCCGACTATTCCAGGACTGGAGAGCATACGCTTTCGTTACGGAGACGCCCTCCCATTGGAAGCCGTGACTTATGCGATAACTCATACGGATAGCGATGCGCTAGACAAAGCGATCGCAACGCTTAATGACGTATTCACGGCCATACCCGGTGTTAATACGACAGAGATTTCGCCAAAACGGGGCAAACGCTATTACGATATCGAACTAACATCGCAAGGAATCGCCGCTGGATTGACGCCGCGTGACGTTGCGAATGAGCTGCGAGCACGTTATCTTGGTGTTGACGTACAGCGTATTCAACGCGGACTTGACGAAATCAAGGTCGTCGTACGGTATCCCGAGGATCGACGACACAGTTTGCTCGATCTGTCGAACGAACGCATCGCAACACCCGACGGCAGCGAGATTCCTCTCGAACTGGCGGCGCACGTTGTCGAAAAACAAGGCTCTGCCTCCCAACTTCGTGTTGACGGAACACGTGCAGCGGAAATCAGCGCACTCTTCGATAGCATGCAGACATCCGCGACGGAACTTCAAGCCGAGATCGACCCGGTTATCGATGACTTATTGACCCAATTCCCAGACATGCGCTTAGTTACAACCGGGACTCAGAAGGAAGTCAACGATGTAGTGAGCTCATTGATATTCACGGTGCCGTTCGCAATTGCCGCGATGTACATCATCATTGCGGTACTCTTTCGCAGTTTTTGGATGCCGATCCTCGTACTTTCGAGCATCCCTTTTGTCTTTGTTGGCGCAATCGTAGGACACATCGTATTGGACTACGATCTAACTGTGTTCTCGATGATGGGGATGGTCGCGGCTATGGGCGTCGTCGTAAACGACACGCTGGTATTGCTTGACCGGTATCGCAAAATCCGCGCACAGTCCGACATCCCCGCGGTTGCGGCCGTAAGTGCGGCGACGCGGCAACGATTTCGACCTATCGTTCTCACGACTGTCACGACGGTAGTCGGTCTCTTGCCGATGCTGTACTTTAATAACAGCATCACATTGCCATTCGTGCCGATGATCGTGAGCATGATTTTCGGACTAATCATTGCGAGCTTGAGTATTCTGTTGTTGCTACCAGCGACGTTAATGCTCGCCGAGTCTTTCGAAGAACGTGGAGACGCAAGCATTAGACGAACGAGGTCATCCGATTGAACGTCTATTCGCGCATGGCGAATTGGTCGGGGACTTTATCACCACAACTATACTGGTGGGTGACATCTTATGGCGCGTTCGGTTTTCGGTCGTTTCGCGGGAGAGAATGCTTCAACAAAATGAGCATCTCGCGCCTAGGTAAGCACGACTCCCTCACGTCATTTAGCTGTTCGAGATTCGGTTTAAACCAGCGTAACAATTACGAATGCCGCTAATACTATGATGAGTGTCGGGATAACCGCAATGGCGAACGAAAAAAGCGCGCTTTTTCCGGACCATTCTTGAAATCCAATCGTCTGTATCGCGATCACCCATATGAGATTAGCGTCTAAGTGATCAAAATTGGTGGTGGAGCTCCAGTTTTCACCACCACGTCGAAGCTCTGGTAAATCGACCCATCGAGTGAGTCTTAGGATTTCCAAATCGTCCGAATCAGGTTGCCGCCCTAGAGAAAACAATCCAACGATGACCGCTACAACGCTCAATGCAATCGCTGGTGCTCTGCTCCATGCGCAAAAAGAGAACCAATCGCCTAGCTTAATTTCGATATTTAGCAGCGCACCTACAATCCTGAAATAAACCGCTTCAACAAAGAACATAACGCACAATAACCCGTACGCGACCGGAATTAACACAACCAACATAAACATGACGAAAACGATCTCGCCGATTTGAATTGCTGTGAATCGAATATCCGTGCGAGGGACCTCGGTCACTTGGCTACTTGGATCGTTGTCATCTCCGACGTCAGACGTACTTTTTGGTGAGTCCTGCGCCGCGAATTCAATGGGAGTCTTGTTTTCTATCAGATTACCAACTGGGTTTTGCGAGTAAGTTCCAATCGCTGTCACAAATCCGTGTACACCAAGTAAAACTGCCATGAAGACAACTGCTGGTACCCACTTTCTCTCGCTTTTTAGGTCTACAAATACCGATCGGGGTTGGACAAAGATCTTCTTAAGTGCGACTCGCGTTTCCATCTAAATACTCTGTTTGTAATTTTTAGTTAGATACTCTCATATTCTAGAGTTTAGCCACACTCTCATGTGAGCCTTTCACGCACCTTAGTTAATTCTCGATCGTATGCGTCAAGTGAGGCACCACCGAATAAGGACGTGAATGAAAATAAAAGGAATGATTACGATAATAAAAGAGACGAACTTACTCCTTCCGTTTTATTGCACGAATTCCTATCGCCTGTAAAGCAATCGCCAAAATCTCTCCGAAATTCCGAAGTAGAAAGTAAGAATCGAAGTAACACCAAAATCGCGACAATGTGTTGCTGATCATTAATATGCTGGATTCATTCCCGAGCGAGTCTCTCTGTAGAGTGAGCACCACTAAAAGGAATACTGTCTACACAAAGCTGAATACTGCGCCAGGTAGAACGCCCCACGATACGAATCAAAGCAAGAAATCTAATTTTAGTTCGTGACTGACGATCGCACTGATAGCGCTCAAGTAAAGTGCATTAATCAGAATCAATAGAGTCAATATGAAGAATAGGCTATAAAAGAAAACGAAGTATGGCATAACCTCGCGAAGACCAGTCGCAAAGCCGAATGAGCTGTTTACATCGACATACCAAAATACGAGCAAAAATAAGCAGATATATGCCTACTTGCTCGCTACCTCCTCGGAGGTGAGTACTTCAATTGGTCGATAGAAGATTCGTAGGAAGGTTTGCCGAAAATTCATGCACACTGTACTTTATTAGATAAGATGAGATTCTTTATTTACTAACTACCACATCGTTAAGCGCTCATTAGTCGAACTTAAATTCACGCGTTCGATTAATTCGTTAGCTAGGCAACGTCCACGTGAGAACCACCAAGAATTCTCGTCCCGCAGTTCAAGTTACTGCTCGTTTTCTAGCCAAATTCAATTGCAAGCCACCATCCGAACACAGTAAACAAAATGAAAGGGACAACGACAATAGCGAACGAAAACAAAATACTCTTTCCCGAACAATTGCGAAATGCGAGCGTCTGTAGTGCAATGACCCATATCTCTGGAAGCATCCATAAATCGAGGATGTAACTTACTGCACTATCTGAGAAACTCGAACCATCGAGTAACGCCTTCAATATAGGTGGCTCGTGTCCCAATAACCCGTTGGAGACAAACAACGTCAATACGAGTACAACTGTCACTAATAAGATAAGTGTCTCCGCTGGCACACGGCTCCATGCAACGATTGCCATCCACTGATCGAGTTTCAATTCCAAGCCTAACATCGCACTTACAACCCTTAGATACAGCGCTTCGATAAACAATATCAGCAGGAATCCAAATAATGTGAGAACGAACATGAATCCCGTTGAGAATTCAATTTCATACTGTTCACCCTTAATTAACGACGGATGCTTGAAAAATGCCGAACCAACTTCGGTACTTCCGTTGATCATCACTTGTAATGAAGACGAAAAATCGGGCAGCTCTGTAGACAAGAGCGATATTGCGACTAGCAGCAACAGAATGCGTCCCCATTTCGGTTGCGATTTCTGCGCGGCGAACACTTCACTAGGACGGAAGAAGATTTTGCGAAGCAATTCCCACGTATTTGGTGCGTCTCTTGCGTCGTCGGATGTTGTTGATGTCTCGCTCAAAATCGACCTACCTTCCAATTACAGAATTCATTGTCGGACTTGCCACGTATTCGCCTTAGAACTTTGAGATATATGACAATTCGTGTGTTAATTAAGTAGCCACTGCGTGAGAATCCGGATGATCACGACTGGGACAATCACGATTAGAAACGAAACCGTTATACCCTTCCCGGACCACTGTCGAAATCCGATCGTCATTAGCACGATGGTCCATATTTCACCAGCATACCGATAGTTGAGGAAAAAACCAAGCGAAGGGAAGGGGTAATTCGCCCCGTGCAAGATTC
>JAPOVY010000132.1:7107-9406 GCA_026707905.1 Gammaproteobacteria bacterium
CTTCAAGATTCGCAGTATCGTATCAGACTTGCTCCCTAGCAACTCATTCGCCCAAAGGAGTGTAGATACGAGACCGACGGTTATCAACAAAACTAAGACCACACCCGGGAGCATACTCCAGACTAATAACGCTAACCAGCGGTCAAGTTTCAGTCCAAGGTCCATGGTCGCACTGACAGCTCTCAGATAGAGAGATTGAGCTAAGACCAGGATAGGTAGTAAGAAAGAGATCAAGAAAACAATGGACACAGTCCCGAGAAGACCTGGGTAACCACTGCTTATCAACGTAGTCGCGATCGATATCACGACCAACAGTAAAAGAATGTATCCCCAGGAGCGCTTCTCTAGCTGTGCAGAAAATACGTCGCTTGGACGATAGAAAATGTGAATCAACGACTGCCACGTATTCATCTGTGCAATGCTTCTATAGTCACGCTAGTAGCCGTTGAGGTAAATTAGAAGCTGTAGTAGATATCTGGATTTGCACCATCCAGAACCGGTTGAATTCGTCAAATCCTGAGAATCAGCCGAAGAGCTGGTACCAGAAGAAAACGTCCATCGACATCCACAGTACGGCAACGTAAAAAATGAAAGTCGGCAGTGCGACGACTGCTAGCGAAAAAACGAGACTCCTTCCTGTCCAAATGCGGAAACCGATGGTTTGTAACGCGATGACCCAGATCAACGCTGCATTGAGGTGATAGACATTAATATTGAGTAAATTCACGCCTCGGTCAGGTCGAAGGGGAATCGGAATCCACCTAACGATAGAAAAAGGCTCGAAATTCGCCAAATTGGCTTGAAATCCGGTGAACAACAAGACCAAAATAACGCCGAGTAGCGCGAGAACTGCGCCAGGGATCCGGCTCCAAGCAGTAAATGTGATCCAGTCTACGGTATTAAAGGAGAGGTCCAATTCCGCACCGACGAACCTGAAATATCCAACCTCGATAGCTAGCGCAATCAAAAATGTAAAAAAGGCGATAGCCACGTTGAAAAGAGAGATACCGCGACCAGGATCGCTGACGAGGACGATTCTTTCTTCTGTTCCGCTCCCTGCCCATCCGTCGATATCGACAATCCCGCCTCGTGCAGACTCTTGAGCAGCTTCAATCTCTTCACGATATTCGTCCATAAATGCTTCATATCGATCTCGTTCAGCTTCTGAAGGTTCATACTCTGCGTACACACGAGTAACTGAGTAACCAACGAGTGAACTTTGAAGCACGACAACTGCTAGTAATACCAAAGCGGCAGGGAGCCAATTCCGCTGCGACTTAAGTGCAGCAAAGACCTCGCGTGGCTGATAGAAGATCTTCTGAAACGTGTCTGTCGTTTTCATTGATCGTGGTCGATTTGCTTAATGACCAACTAAAGAGTGTCACTCCATCTATTCATAGAACATGACACTCAGGCGTAGTACCGCCCATCAATCACATATGTGAGTTCACGTCAAATGACGGATATCGATGTTGTCGTTACATGGCAGCGAAGTAGCCACCTAACTCGCCAACCTAAAGCACCATCAACACGCCGTAGATGATCACATAAGGTATGGCTACGACAGCTGCCGAAATCCCTATACCTTTCTCGGTCCAGCTATCAAAACCGATCGTCATGATCACTATCGACCAAATCACCATTAGATCAAGGGTCTTTACGAGCTGGCCAAAAATCATGTGGTTCTCGTTCGGTATGTTCATCCACGTGGAAAGAGCGAGCAGGTTGTACGCCGACAAATCCGTCTGTGGACTCATCACCAACGCTGCTACGACCGTAACGACTGCGGCGATCACCCACGGCATCCGACCCCAAACTGACAATGCGAACCAGTCAGAGAAGTCGTGTCCCGTATTCATGATCTTCCCAATGATCATAAAGTAGAGTGCATGCACGAGTGCGAGAATGAAGAAAATCACGACAGCACCAAGAACGGCGGAGCCCATTGCGACGATCGGGTTTCCGGTGATTGTCAGTTGCTGTTCGGACGCCGCACGTATTTCGTCGATAGCTGCTTGTGGGGTGCCTTGTCGCTCTAAGGTTTCGATCGTCTGTTCAAGCTGAGCTCTCGACACTTCTTCGATATCAACCAGCATCGTGACTGCTACACCAGAGATGATCGTGAACGCGAGTATCACTAACCCAGGTACAAGCCACTTCGGATCTTCCCGCTGTTCATCAAAAACAGCACGCGGGTTGGTGAAAATCGCAATCAGGGCATTCATTGGTTAATCCTTTTCTGACACGGTCGACACTTCGGTCGAAGGCGGATTAGCGACGCTCATGGGTCGGGTTATAG